>JAFYLX010000134.1 GCA_017556895.1 Bacillota bacterium
AGACATACTCCATTCTTCAACGGATACAGACCACAGTTCTACTTCAGAACAACAGACGTAACAGGTGATTTACAGCTTCCAGAAGGAACAGAAATGTGTATGCCAGGAGATAACATCACAATGACAATCCAGCTGATCACACCAATCGCGATCGAAGAAGGACTTAGATTCGCTATCAGAGAAGGCGGCAGAACAGTAGGTTCCGGCGTTGTAACTGAAGTTATCGAATAAAGTGAGACTCGGAAGCTGTGCTTCCGTAAGCCGAACTTTCGCAAAGCTTCACAAAGAGCGTAAGAGATTTGCTAGGAAGCGATTGCGTATATTATGTTGAACTAGCCTGCAGCGTAAGCTGCGGGCTTTCTTTTATAAAAAGGCTGATGAGCCGAAACCTGCATTATAAGACTGTTAAACACTGTTAAAGGCTGTTAAAGACTGGCAAAATGGCTCTTCCGTATTGACTTGTATTGGCTGAAGTAGTACAATTATCTTGTATGTGAAAATTTTAGTTATACGATAACATAGATGACGAAAAGAAGGTGACTACAATGAAAACAAAAGGTGAATACTTTGGTACGCACCGTGTAATTGAGCCGGTAGGATTATTACCACAGGCTGCGGACAAAGTAGACAATACTCCTGAAATCTGGAGTAACGAAATTTTAATTGATGTTATAGCGCTTCAGCCAACAGCTACTGCTATGCATACAATTAAAGAAAAATGCGGAGACGATATTGAAGCAATTAAGCAGGAAATCTTCCGTATTGTAGAAATGCAGGGTAAGTTCCGCTGTCCGGTAACTAAATCAGGCGGTATGCTTATCGGCCGAGTTAAAGAAATCGGCGCAGATATGGTCGACAAAGTTGGAGATTTAAAGGTGGGCGACAAGATTGCTACGTTAGTATCTTTATCCCTTACTCCTTTAAAACTCTATGAAATTATAGATGTAAATCTGGATACAGAACAGGTTGTATGTAAGGCTGATGCCGTGCTTTTTGAAAGCGGCATTTTTACCAAGATTCCTGATGATTTAGGACAGGAACTCAGCCTGGCAGTTATGGATATTGCCGGTGCTCCTGCTCAGGTTGCAATAAATGCAAAAGCAGGGGACACAGTGGTTGTTATGGGTGCAGGCAAAGCTGGTCTTCTTTGTCTTGCAGAAGCTAAGAAGAGAGTTGCACCTCACGGTAAAGTTGTATGCCTTGAATATTCTGAAAAGCAGTGTGAACTGGTAAAAGAATTAGGAATTGCCGACGTTGTTCTTCAGGTGAACGGTCAGCAGCCTCTTGAAACATACAACAAGTATATGGAAGCAATGAACGGTGAACTTGCAGACTTTACAGTAAGTACAGTAAACGTTATGAATACTGAACTTTCAACAATTCTGGTTACTAAAGACACCGGTAAGATTTACTTCTTCACAATGAGCACAGACTTCGTTAAGGCGTCTCTTGGTGCTGAAGGGGCTAAGAAGTATGTAACAATGATTCTTGGTGCAGGCTATTACCCTGGACATGCAGAAATCGCCTTCAACATTGTGAGAGAACATGATGGTCTAAGACAGTATCTTACAGACAGATACTGCAAATAAAAAGCTAATCAAGTAACTGACAGTTATTTATTACATTTTGAGGAGGATTTTTAAATGAAAAAGTTTTTAGCACTTTTATTAGTGTTCACACTTCTTCTTACTACAGCTGTAGGCTGTGGTGGTGGTGAAAGCAACACAACTACTGGTGAAGAACCTATCGTTATTTCAATCGGTCACACTGACTCATCCGCTAGATCAACTAACGTTGCAGGCGAATGGTTAGGTGAATACTTATCAGACGCAACAGACGGAAGAATCACTGTTCAGATGTATCCGGACGGACAGGCTGGTGACGACCCAGACATCGCTGCTGGTGTTAAGCTTGGAACAGTTACAATGTACTTCGGTCTTGCATCCGTTATTTCTTCAATCGTTGGTGATGAAGCAAGCTGCGTTGACCTTCCTTACCTTTACACTTCCTATGATGCATGGGTTGAAGGTACTTTCGAAAACGGCGGTCTTGAATTATTCAACGAGGCTCTTGAAGGATCCGGATACTACTGCCTTGACATGCTTTACAATGGTATGAGAAACGTTATCTCCAACCAGAAAGTATACCACAATGCAGCAGACTTAAAGGGTCAGAAAGTAAGAATTTCTCAGAACGAATTAAACGTTGAACTTTGGAAGGCTATGGGCGCTAACCCTACACCAATGGCATGGGGCGAAGTAATCACTTCATTATCAACAAAGACAGTTGATGCTCTTGACCACTCCATCGGCGTATTCAACGACTTCAAGATCTACGAAATGGCTCCTTACGTAACAGTTCTTAACCACTGTTCATCCCCTTATCCGCTTGTATGCTCCACTGAATGGTTAGACTCCTTAAGCGATGCTGACAGAGAACTTATCATGGACGGCGTTAAGCAGATGTGCGAAATGCAGAGAGAACAGGAAAGAGCTAACGAATTACAGTACTTAGATGACTTTGCAGCTGCTGGCGCAACTATCTACGAATTAACAGCTGAAGAAACTGCAGCATTTACAGAAGCAGTTCAGCCTGTATATGATATGTGGAGAGAAAAAGTTGGTGACGAAGTTATGGACGCTTGGTTAGCAACAGTTCCTAAATAATAAAGCTGATCGCTAAATCATATATATTATCTAAAATATATGTCAGTTTAACTACAAAATTTATAGAAATAGCTGAAAGTGCATCCGGGGAGCTTTGCTCCCCAGGATGTGCTTTGTTGCTTAATGATTAGACGAAATTATTTATACTTTGAGTTATATCAATATTTAAGGTCTATTTTATTGGAGTATTCCAAATGGAGAAAACTATGAGAAAACTAATAAATGTACTAAACAAATCAGAAGAAATTGTATTAGTTGCCTTGTTTGCTCTTATGGTTGCAATTATTTTCATACAGGTTATTATGAGATATGTATTCCAGAATTCCCTTTACTGGTCAGAAGAACTGGGTAAATTCCTTTTCATCTGGATTTCATGGCTTGGAATCAGTATTGGTGAAAAAAGAGGCGAACACATCAAAATTACTATGCTTGTAGACAAGTGTTCAGTAAAATGGCAGCACATTCTTAACATTATTTCGGAAATTATAGTAATTGCTATTTGTGCAGTTACTGTTTACTATGGTGTTATGCTTGTTATAACGCAGGCAGGAACAAATTATGCAGGTATTAAAATCAGTGTTGCTTGGGGTTACCTGGCGGTTGTATTAGGATGCGCAATTATGATTCTTCGTTCAATCGGTATGTGTCTGACTTCCATTAAAGGGATAAAGACAGGAGAAGCCCTTGCAGATATGATTGCTGCACAGAACGCGGAAGGAGGCCAGGCATAAATGAGTGTTATCGTATTATTTATAGTACTTTTTGCCTTTATCTTTTTAGGCGTTCCTGTAGGCTTTGCTATCGGTGGAGCCACAATGATTTCAATGCTGACCACTTCCAATCTTAACATGGTTGTAAATGCTCAGTATTGTTACTCCGGTATATTCTCCTTTACAGTAATGGCGATTCCTTTTTTCATGCTTGCCGGCATAGTAATGTCAACCGGTGGTATTGCAAAGAAGATTGTTAGATTCTGTGAAGCGTTAATCGGTTCAGTAGTAGGCGGACTTGGCTGCGTAGCTATGCTTGCATGTATGTTCTTCGGTGCTATTTCCGGTTCAGGTATGGCTACAACTTCTGCTATCGGAAGTATGCTTATTCCTGAAATGAAGGAAAAGGGATATCCCGGCGAATATGCTGTAACATTAGTTTGCTTCGGTGGTATCGTAGGACCTATCATCCCACCAAGCTTATCTTTCGTGCTTTACGGCTCATCAACAGGTGTTTCAATTGCAGACTTATTCCTTGCAGGTATTCTGCCTGGTATTATGATCGGCCTTGGATTCATGATGATTAACTACTATTTCTGCCGTAAGTACAAAATGGGTGTTATCCCTGCAAAGGCTGTAGATAAGTTAGAAGCAAAGGCAATTATGCGCCAAAAAGTTAAGGAACTTTGGCTGGCATTCAGAGAAGGTTTCTGGGCATTATTATCACCTGTTATTATCCTTGGTGGTATTTACTCCGGTATCTTCACACCAACAGAAGCTGCTTGCGTATCTGTAGTATACTCTATTTTAGTAAGTGTATTCATTTACAGAGATATGAACTGGAAGGGTATCTACAAGACATTTGTAGAAGCTGCAGTACTTAACGGTATTACATCCTTCCTACTTGGATACTCAACAGTATTCTCAACATTCATGACATTCGAAAGAGTGCCTGATTTAATTTACAACTTCCTTCTAGGAATTTCCGACAGCAAGATTGTAATGCTTCTTATCATTAACTTAGTATTGCTTCTTATCGGATGTTTCCTGGATACAGTTCCGGCAATCATCGTTATGGCACCTCTGCTCTTACCTGCTGTAAAACAGTTTGGTGTAGACCCGATACATTTTGGTGTTATCATGGCAGTAAACCTTGCGCTTGGACTTTGCTCACCTCCGTACGGATGTAACCTCTTCGTAGGATGTGCTGTTGGCAAGGTAAAAATGCAGCAATTATTTAAGTGGCTTATACCTTTCTTCGCGATGGGCGTAATAATGGTAATGATTGTTACATTCGTTCCAAAAATTTCACTGATGTTCTTCTAAAGAGAATATAAATGTCAAAACTACCTGCCAGTCAGGTAGTTTTGATTATGATGCTAAAGTAAATGACGGTATATAGAAGGTTATAGATAATGAAAATAGCTCTTATATATTTTGGTATGGCAGCGGCAGGTTATATTGCAGCCATACCTCTTAAAAAATACCAGAACAAATTTGCGTGGATGTGGAAATTCCTGACATTTGTTGTATTTTCCCTGGTTTTTTCCATGGGATACAAGATTGGATCAAACCAAAGTGTAATAAATGACATAGGAACTATTGGTATCTACTCCTTGATTCTGGCTATTGC
>JAFYLX010000135.1 GCA_017556895.1 Bacillota bacterium
ACCCACATTTATCATTTGAGCAAACAAGTCTAACGCCTTTGATGTTACGTTCAAGTAATAATTCGCCACATTCAGGGCACTTCTTGTCTACTGGCTTATACCAAAACGCTTTGTTGCATGTTGGATAATTACTGCAACCATAGAATACCTTGCCTGATCTTCCACGTTTTGCAACTATATCTCCACCGCATTCAGGACAAGGAACACCTGTCTTTTTTACGATTGGTTTTGTATTTTTGCAATCAGGATATCCGCTGCATGCTAAAAACTCACCGAATCTACCTGATTTAATTGCCATAGGCTTGCCGCAAAGTTCACAAAGCTCGTCAGTAAGCTGATCTTCAACTTCAACCTTTTCGATAGCCTTATCAGCAATTTCTAATTCTTCTTTCAAAGTAGCATAGAATTCTCTTACGATTTCTTTCCAATCTAGTGACTTGATTTCAACATCATCTAGTTTGTCTTCCATCGTAGCAGTAAACCCAGTGTCTGCAATTTCTTTAAAATACTCTTCCATCAGTTCCGTAACTACAAAGCCTAGTTCTGTTGGAGATAGAACCTTCTTCTGTCTAGTCACATACTTTCTGTCAAGAAGCGTGCCGATAATAGGAGCATAAGTACTCGGTCTACCTATATTTTTATCTTCTAAATACTTAACTAAGCTAGCTTCTGTAAATCTTGACGGTGGTTCAGTAAACTTCTGATCACCTACAAGTTCTTTTACCTCAAGTTCTTCGCCTTCCTTAAGCTCTGGCAAAATCTTATCCTTATCTTCTTCCATATTGGAAGCATAGACTCTCTGATAACCGTCAAATACAATTCTTGAGCCATTTGACTTTAGAGAATAAATGCCATTATTGATAGTTACCTGCATAGAATCAAATATTGCAGGTGCCATCTGGCTGGCTAAAAATCTAGTCCAGATAAGTTTGTATAACAAATACTGGTCTTTAGTGAGGGAGTCCTTAATCTGCTCAGGGTCTAGGGTTATAATACTTGGTCTGATAGCTTCGTGAGCATCCTGAATATCCTTCTTCTTGTTGGAGAAGAAATTATTACCTACGTATTCCTGACCAAAGTTTTCATTTATATATGCCTTAGCGCTATCTTTAGCTTCATCAGAGATTCTCACTGAGTCCGTTCTGATATACGTTACAAGACCGACAGTACCGTGTCCTTTTACTTCAATACCTTCATATAGCTGCTGTGCAACCATCATGGATTTCTTTGTAGTAAATCCAAGTTTGTTAGCTGCATCCTGCTGAAGGCTACTTGTAGTAAATGGTGCAAAAGGCTTACGGCTTCTTTCTTTGTTTACAATCTGAGAAACAACATATTTGCCATTTCTTAAAGCGTTTAGAACCTCATCAGCCTTTTCCTTAGTCTGGATAGTGAACTTCTTGCCATTACATTCAGACACCTTAGCTTCAAAAGTCTTGCCTTTCTTGAACTTTGCGATTAGATTCCAGTATTCCTTTGGTTCAAAGTTGTTAATCTGATTTTCTCTATCGCAAATTACCTTCAATGCCGCAGACTGAACTCTGCCCGCACTAAGCCCCCTACGGATCTTTCTCCATAAAAGAGGGCTGATCTGATAACCTACAAGTCTATCAAGAACTCTTCTAGCCTGCTGTGCATCTACAAGTCTAGTATCAATAGGTCTTGGATGCTTCACTGCAGCCTTAATCGTGTCCTTAGTGATCTCATTGAAAACGATTCTACAATTAGAATCAGGATCGATGCCAAGTAAATATGCAAGGTGCCATGAGATAGCTTCCCCTTCTCGGTCAGGGTCGGTTGCCAAATATATTTTAGAAGCCTGCTTTGCTTCCTTCTTTAATTCCTTAATTAAATCGCCTTTTCCTCTAATGGAAATGTATTCCGGTTCAAAGTCATTTTCGATATTGATGCCAAGTTTACTTTTAGGTAAATCTCTAACATGCCCTACAGACGCCATTACCTTGTAAGTTGACCCTAAATACTTCCCAATAGTCTTAGCCTTTGATGGAGATTCCACTATAACAAGAGTTTTCTTTCTTGCAGGCGTGGATTTTTTAGTTGTTTTGCTCTCCTTTGTTGCCATTTTTCCTCCCAAAATTAGAAAATTTCTAACATTTTTATTTCCACATATTCTTATAGTCAATTATAATAGTTCCTTTTTCAGAATTTTGCAATAAAAATTTTGCCCAGCTGATAGCTCACTAACCCTTTTAATTCCATAACTGTAATAATTCCACTGACTTTTGACGGTTCTTTTTTCAGAATTTTGCATAAATACTCCAAAGACAATTCCCCTTCTTTTTTGAGCAAGTTAAATATAGCTATCTCGTCTTCTCCCATATTATCCAGTTCTTCACTCCTCATCCTAGGCTCTATTCCTATAATCCTTAAGATGTCTTCCGGCACCGTCATGATCTCAGCACCGTCTGCTATCAATTTATTACATCCTATACTATAGGTACTATTAATATTACCTGGTACAGCAATTATTTCTTTTCCCTGCTCTGCTGCAATCTCTGCTGTAATAAGTGATCCGCTGCCCGAACTTGCCTCTACTACCGTTACGGCATTAGAGATAGCCGATATAATCCTATTTCTCTGTGGAAAGAAATAAGGCTTTGGCCCGGTCCCCGGAGGATATTCAGATATTATAAGTCCTTCCTTTATTATCCTTTTGTATAACTGCATATTTGATTTTGGATAACATATATCTACCCCTTGCCCCAGCACTGCGATGGTTTCGCCTCCATTCTTAAGGGCTCCCAGGTGTGCCGCCGCATCTATTCCGTCTGCCATGCCGCTGACAGTTACAATATCATTGAATGCAAGCATCTCTCCTATCTTTAATGCAACTTGCCTTCCGTATTCACTGCATTTGCGTGCCCCTACTACAGCGACAGCCGGTTTGTTTAATAAGCCTACATCCCCAATACAATATAAACTTTCAGGAGGATTATTGATATTCTTTAAAAACTCCGGAAATCGATGGTCTTCCTTTGATAATGTAATGATATGCCTTTCCATCGCTATCTCCTTTCTTTTTCTGTAAGGAATCTAGTATAATGGAAAGCCGTAGCCAATTCTTCTGTCGTGAGCGTATCTTTTCCTTTTATATCTCCGATGGTTCTGGCTATTTTAAGTATCTTATGGTATCGCCTCATACTTATATGCTGTTTTTCGTATATCGATTCCATAAACCTTCTGCCTGCAGCATCAAGTTTGCAAAACCGCTCTATATATTGGGCACCCATATCACCGTTATTATCAAAGGGTAGTCCGTTATATCTTTCTTTTTGTATTTTCTCTGCCCTAGATATAATCTTTATCATCTTTTCAGTAGAGTATCCATTTTTTTCAGAACAATTTATATGTTTATAATCAATAGGACTAACTTCTACTGCAATATCTATCCTGTCAACCAGTGCCCCAGAAAGTTTATTCCTATACCTATTAATTTCTGTCTGCGTACATGTACACTTTCGCTTATCATCACCTAAAAAGCCGCATTTGCAGGGGTTTGTAGCA
>JAFYLX010000020.1 GCA_017556895.1 Bacillota bacterium
GCCTGCATTCTAACTGGACATCTTGGATCATCTGGGTCCATGATGGAAGCATAGTAAGGAGTGATACCTACTCTGAAACCACCGATAACCTTTTCGATTTCTTCTTTTTCTTCTTCTGTTAAGTTTACAACCTGACAGATGTCTTCAACAGTAGTTAATCTGTTTTCAACCTGCCAATGCCAGTCGTTCCACTGTTCTTCTGTAACGTCTTTGAATAAAGGAATGTCTTTCCAATTTCTTACAGCCATGTTTGATCTCCTTAAAATTTGTTAATTTGATTTGTTTTTTATAAATGAGCTTAATTAATTAAGCATACATTTCTTCGAATAATGCTCTTAAACCAGCATGTTCTCTTAAGCACTGTAAAGTGATTGCAGCGTGGCCCTTAGTGTAGCCGTTACCTACGATCATGTTTACGTCCTTACCAACACCTTCAGCACCTAATGCAGCCTTAGTGAAGGAAGTAGCCATGGAGAAGAAGTATACTGTACCTTCGTCCTTAGTAGCTAAGATGGAAGCCATTTCTGTGTTTTCGATGTTTACACAGTTGATTACTACGTCGAATAATTCGCCGTTAGTTAATTCCATAGCCTTGTTGTACATGCCAACAGCATCTGTAGCGTCTAAGTGGAAGTATTCGTCAGCTAAATCTAAAGCTCTAGCTCTGTCTTCGGACTTCTGGGAACCAGCAGCACATACTACCTTACCAGTTACGCCAGCTCTCTTCTTAGCTTCGTATAAGCAAAGAAGACCGGACTTACCGCCACCACCGATTACTAATACTTTCTGACCGGACTGAACTAACTTAGCAGCCTGAGCAGGAGCACCAGCAACGTCTAATGCGGATAATGCTAAACCTTCTGGCATATCTTCAGGAATGATTCCGTAGATACCGGACTGGAATAAGATAGCCTGACCCTTGATGTCAACCTGGTCAATTGTAGGTCTCATTTCAAGAATTTCATCAATCTTAAGTGGAGTTAAGGATAAGGATACTAGAGTAGCAATCTTATCGCCAACCTTTAATTCGCCTTTGTAAGCAGGTCCAATTTCCTTAACTGTACCTAATAGCATACCACCGGAACCAGTCCAAGGGTTTTTGTGCTTACCAGCTTTTTCAACGATTGATAACATTGTGTCTTTTACTTTCTTCATTTCTTCTTCATCGCCTTCGATGTCTGCAGGCTTCTTGCCATCGCAAGCTCTTCTAACGATTTCTGTGAAAGATGCGGAGTCGATGTTTAAAGTCTTAACATCGATAAGAACTTCGTTATCATAAATTTCCATTGTGTTGTCAATAACGTCAGCTGGCTGAGGTAAAACTCCCTTTGGAGAGATTACTCTGTGTGTGCCATAAGGGCATCCTTTTTTGAATTCCATTTTTAATTTCCTCCTAGAAATTTCTTTTATTTTTACGTCTAATCCTCATTAGACATAGTTATCGTGTTAATTATATAACAATTCCTAGAACTTTTCTACTATTTTCTGTTGAAAAAAAGCAGTTTTAGGGCATGTATACACGATATTTTTTCGTAAAGTTTTACTCGGGAAATTATGCGTATAATTCAGCGAATAACTTCATGATTCTTTCGTCTTCTCTTAGAACCTGAAGAGCTGCATTTGCGTGTCCCTTAGTATAACCGTTACCGATTAGCATGTTAACGTCTTTACCAACGCCTTCTGCACCAAGAGCAGCCTTAGTGAAGGAAGTAGCCATGGAGAAGAAGTATACCATACCGTTGTCCTTACAAGCTAAGATGGAAGCCATTTCTGTGTTAGGGATGTTAACTACGTTGATTACTACGTCAGCTAATTCACCTTCAGTTACTTCCATGATTTCGTTGTACATTGCTACAGCGTCTGTTGCGTTTACTACTAAGTATTCGTCAGCACACTTTACAGACATAGCTCTGTTTAAGGACTTCTTGAAGCCGTCTACGCAGATAACTTTACCGTTAACGCCAACCTGCTTCTTAGCCTGCCAGCAGCAAAGGATACCGGACTTGCCGCCGCCACCCATTACAACTACAGTGTCGCCAGGCTTACAAATCTTTGCAGTCTGTGCTGGAGCACCTGCTACGTCAAGTACGGAAAGAGCTAATTCCTTTGGCATATCCTTAGGAAGGATACCGTATAGACCGGACTGGAATAGGATAGCTTCACCCTTAACGTCAACCTGGTCGATTTCTGGTCTTACTTCCTTGATTTCTTCAATCTTAAGTGGAGTTAAGGATAAGGATACTAGAGTAGCGATCTTGTCACCAACTCTTAAGTCACCTTCGAAGTTAGGACCAATAGCCTTAACCTTACCGATTAACATACCACCGGAACCAGTCCAAGGGTTCTTGTGCTTACCAGTAGTTTCAACGATGTTCATGATAATCTTCTTGATTTCTTCGATATCGCCTTCAGCTCTTCTTTCGATTTCTGTGAAAGATGCAGAGTCGATGTTTAATGTATGTACATCGATAAGTACTTCGTTATCGTAGATTTCCATTGTGTTATCAATAACATCAGCTGGCTGTGGTAAAACTCCCTTTGGAGAAATTACTCTGTGTGTTCCGTAAATGTCACCTTTTTTGAATTCCATTTTGTTTAAGTCTCCTTTTCTTTTTTAAAACAATTCATACTTTTACTACTCTATAATATATGCAAATCTCATGCCACGCAAGTAAAATCGCATAGTTTTACATATTTTGTGTGCACCCCCTTGCAGTTACACAATTTGTCCGTGCGCAAAAAATTCGACCCTTTTCCTTTCGAATCATTTATGAACCGTTTTTGTTTCATTCAAAAATAACGCGAACACATATCGGTTCACGTTATTTTAATTACCTATATTTCATATTTTTTCTTCTTACGCACTAGCTGCGTCTGGCTTATACCGATAGCCTTTGCCGCCTTTCGTGTGGATCCGTATTTCTGGCATGCATATTTTATCAAGCCCTTTTCATACTCGTCCACAGCTGATTGCAGATTTATTTCAGCTTTTATTTCGACATCGTCATCTTCTCCCGCTTTTGAGTCGAACACATCGCCATGCTCATCCTTCATTACATCCATTAAGGAAATTTCTTCACCGGATGCGGAAATCATAAGTCTCTGTACAGTATTTTCAAGTTCTCTGATATTACCAGGCCACTGTTTCTGCATCAGGTATTCCATGGCACTGATTGCAATCTCTCTCTTTACGCCGAACTTTTCTCCGTATTTAGACAAGAAATGATTAACCAGCGCAGGAATGTCTTCTGGACGCTCTTCAAGGCTTGGAATTTTAATAGGAACAACGTTCAATCTGTAGTATAAATCTCGTCTAAATTTGCCCTCCTCAACGTACTGTTCAAGATTTCTGTTTGTGGCGGAAATAATTCTGACATTTGTCTTTACAGGAGACGTCCCTCCCACTCTGTAAAACTCGCCATCTTGGATTACTCGAAGAAGTTTCGCCTGCATTTCTAGCGGCAGTTCCCCTATTTCATCAAGGAACATTACGCCATTGTTTGCAAGTTCAAAATACCCTTTCTTACCAGTAGTATTAGCCCCAGTAAACGCACCCTTCTCGTATCCAAAGAACTCGGATTCTATAAGGGTTGGAGAGATTGCACCGCAGTTGATTTTTACAAATGGTTACATTCTTCTTTCGCTGTTTTTCTGTATGATATTGGCAGCTTTTTCTTTACCTACACCGGTATCCCCAAAGATGATAACGTTACAATCATATTTTGAAACCTTCGTCATATCTTCTACGACCTTAAGCATTGATTTGCTTCTGCACACAAAGTCTTCCATCAAGCTTTTGCCAAGCATAGACTGGATGTACGGGTTAGGCATTTCCTCTGCGAAATCGTTCTTCGGAGCCTGGATTATTTCCATATCTTTTAGATAGGCGGAAAGTTCTTCTACCAGCTCTATATCGAAGTCGTCATATCCTTCCAAATAACCTTCGGCACCCCTTACATCTAGCGGTTTCGAGATGGACTCAGTAATATATAAAGCGATATTTAA
>JAFYLX010000136.1 GCA_017556895.1 Bacillota bacterium
GAAGAATAACGTAGAGCTAATTGCTTCAGAAAACTATTGCTCAGAAGCTGTTTTAGCTGCTTGCGGAAGCTGTCTAAGCTGGAAGTATGCAGAAGGTTATCCAACTGTACGTACATCCGGTAATACAAGCCGTTATTATGGCGGAACAGAGTTTGTAGATTTATTAGAAGAATACGCTTGCGACGCATGGAGAAAGGTATTCGATACTGATTACCATGTAAATGTACAGCCACACAGTGGTTCTCAGGCAAACTTTGCAGGTTACAAGGCAATCCTAAACCCTGGTGATACTATTCTTTCTTTAACATTAGATAACGGTGGACACTTAACTCACGGTTCCTCTGTTAACTTCAGCGGAAAGCTATACAACATGGTATTCTACGATATAGACGAAAGAGGTTACATCGATATGAATGATGTAAGAGAAAAGGCTCTTGCACACAAGCCTAAGCTAATCATGACTGGTGCTTCTGCATATTCAAGAATTATTGACTTCGAAGCTTTTGCTGAAATCGCTAAAGAAGTTGGAGCATACTTCATGGTAGATATGGCTCACATTGCAGGTCTAATTGCAGGCGGTGCACATCCATCACCATTCGGTTTAGCTGACATCATTACAACAACTACTCACAAGACTTTAAGAGGTCCAAGAGGCGGTCTAATCTTCTCCAAGCCAGAGCTAGCTAAGAAGGTTGACAGTGCAGTATTCCCATACGCACAGGGTGGCCCAGTAGAACACGTAATTGCTGGTAAGGCAATCTGTGCAGAAGAAGCTATTCAGCCTGAATACAAGGAATATATCGCTCAGGTAGTTAAGAACTGTAAGGCTTTATCCGACGAATTTATCAGATTAGGATACAAGGTTGTAACTGGTGGTACAGACAATCACTTAATCCTTCTTGACTTATCCGATGAGCCATTCAGCGGAAGAGTTCTACAGGAAAGATGTGATGAAATCGGTATCACATTAAACAAGAACTGTGTACCTTGCGAAAAGAGAACTCCGAAGGAAACATCTGGCGTTAGAATTGGTACTGCTCCAATGACAACTAGAGGCTTCAAGGAAGACGACTTCGTTAAGGTTGTTCAGAGAATCGACGAGCTAATCAAGGTTCTTAGAGAAGAATACAAGTAAATTTCAATTAAAAATTAAATGAAGAAGGGATATACAGCGTTATCGAAGAGCTTTTCCGCAGGACTAAAGCCGAGGACTTGCGAGGAGATAATCGACTGTATATCCCTTTTGTTTTAAATTGAATTTTTTTAGTCTTCTACAGTGATTACCTGTACAGGGCAACCTTCTGCCGCTTCGTGTGCCTTATGAATATTTGAGCGAGTTGGTTGCTTGCTTACATCTGCTAAACCGTCATCTGCAAACTCAAATACATCTGGACATATCTCGATACATAATCCACAAGATATACATCCATCACGATCAATAAATGCTTTCATTAAAAAATCCTCCATGTCTTTTTTTAGTATCTTGCCACATGAAGGATTTTTATATTCTATTATTTTTTGTGTATTGTATTTTTTATATATTCACTTCTTTTCGCTAGGAAATTACGAAGTGATTTTTTATGATGGCACAGTTTTTCTGGACAATTCTTGCATGCTAGAGCAAGGTTAGTATTTTCATAGAATCTTTCCGGATGAACTCTAAAGAATACTTCCCAAGTAATTAGAAGAAGGAGTGCCATTCCAAGTAGGGTCCATGTATAAAATGTCTTTACTACGATAAACGGAGTGAACATCATTGCAAAGTCCCAATTGTAGATTCTACAGCTTCCGCAGCATTTATTTTTCATCATCCATTCTTGGAAAGGGCAGAAGAACAAGATGCAGATCATGTCGCAGATGGAGTAAGCAAGGGCTATTAGGACTAAGATTCCCTCGTCTATTATTCCTGCAAAGAATAGTGCGAAAATTGCGCCGTTGAGAAGTACCCATGATGCTAATACCACTAAAGTAGGATATTTTGGAGCACCTGGATTGGGCACATGCTCGAACTTTTCTCCTGATGGAATGTAGTTTTTCTTAAACTGCTTTTGGCAACCCATGCTTTCGAATCTTGATGGAAAGAATCTTAAGAACATTTCTACTATAAAAATCCACCAAATAGCAATAAGTATGAATGGGGAATAGTCAAAATGTACTAATGGGCTTTCTACACCGTTAACCGTGTCGTAGATATATAATCCTGCTGCCGCCAAGAATAGACAAGATCTAAATAAAAGTTTCCAGTAGTGTAGAGTGGATATTAGTGATAATTTTTTTTTCATATCATACCTTTATAGATTATATAAATAGCAAAGACGTGAGTCTAAATCGTCGCCATCCCATTCCTGAGTAAAGATGATAAACCAAGAATAACTACTGTCAAAAACATAGATATCGTCAGGAAGAATGTCGTCGGAACCTAAGTTGAATCCGTCGAACATCATTGCTCCTTTGCTAAACCATTCATATTCTAGCACCTCTGCAAGCCATTCGGTACTTGCCAAGCATGCAAAACCCTTCTTGTCTTCTTCGTATTCTTCTAAAGAACAGTTGTTGAAAGTAGGATTACCTTCGCCTTCGGATATGAAGTGAATAGGTGTCTTGATTTTCTTTAATTTTCTAATAGCTTTATCGATGGAAACTTCTTCAACTTCTGTTTTGAGATGTTCCCACATTAAAGCATCCTTTGTGAACGTGTCTGTATTGATATGCTCCTTAATGAAGCCTTCTCTTATTGGATTTGGATTTTCTAATATTTCATAAGTCATTTTATTCGCCTCCTAAAGATCTATTCTAGCACATTATCCGCTGTAATGGTAGGGGGAATAGTTGTTAGGGTGTTGTTTATTATGGAATCTGCAAAATATTCTCCCATATTTTTTATACGAACATCTTGAGGAGAAAAA
>JAFYLX010000137.1 GCA_017556895.1 Bacillota bacterium
ATGACTACTTCTTAAAGACTTTAGAAGTTGCGGGATATGACTTGCTTCCTAAGTTTAATAAGTATACAGATAGTTACGAAGTTGTAGTTCCAAGTGATACTACAAAGGTAAGCATCAACGCTGTACCAAATAGCTCAACATCTAAAGTTAAGGGTGCAGGCAATGTTACGCTTACTGGAAATGTAACAAACATCAAGATTACGGTAACTGCATCCAGTGGAGCAACTAAGGATTACCACATTTCTGTTGCTAGACAGACTCTTGGTGCGGCTAAGGTAGAAAGCTCAGTTTACAAAGTTGGTTCAAATATCACCGGAGTAGACTTTAATACATCTGTAAGCAAGTTTAAGTCAAACATCAAGGTAACAAGCGGATATACATTCAAAGTAATGGATAAGAACGGCAAAGAATTGACTTCCGGCAACGTAGGAACTAACTCAAAGGTTGTTGTTTACAACGGAAGCTCCGCCGTTAAGACTATCCCAATTGTTATCAAGGGCGACAACAATGGAGACGGCAAGCTATCATCTGCAGACGTATTATTCGTTCAGCGTCATATCGTAAAGACTTATACTCTAAGTGGTTCTTACCTTGACGGTAGCGATATCAATGGGGATGGAAAGATTAGTTCCGTTGACGTTCTGTTTATGCAGAGACACATTGTAGGAACATACACTATTAAGCAATAATTGGGGACTTGTATGAAAAAGAAATTAAGTGTTTTATTAATATTTGTAATGGTATTTACATTAGTGCTATCCAGTGCTACTGTAGCCTTCGGTGCAAGCGCTTCTTTGAGCGTTTCCGGTGGTGGCTCATACACTAAGGGCAGCACAGTTAATGTAAAGTTTACATATTCAGGCTCATCTATAGGTGGTGGTACTGCCAGTGTTAGATATGATTCATCTGTACTTCAGTATGTTTCATGTTCAGGCGGTATAGCTCCAAACTCAGCATCTGGCGTATTTTCGGTACAGATGGGTGATGGTAATGACCATTCTTCAATTACAGTGTCATTAACTTTCAAGGCTATCGGTTCTGGAAGCACATCCGTATCAGTTAGTACAAGTGACTTAATCGACTATGATGGTAATACTCTAAATTTTCCATCATCAAGTACTACTGTTACAGTAACTAATCCGGCGCCTAGCGTTTCCAGCAATGCTAACTTATCAAGTCTTTATGCATCTGCAGGAAGTCTTTCACCGGCCTTTTCACCGGGAAGAACTTCCTATACTGTATATGCTGATGAAGACGAAACTGTTTGTCTGATTGATGCTGAAACTGAAGATCCTGATGCTACAATCGATGTTGCTGGTTCCAAGAATCTAATCATAGGTAGAAACGTTAGAAGCGTTATCGTAACTGCTCCAAACGGAAGCACTAAAACTTATACTATTACTATTTATAGAGGCGAAGAATCTTCATCAGGAGAAGAAACTCCTGATCCTAATGAAGATGAAGATGGCGAAAAGCCTGAGCAAGAAAAGCCAAAGGAAGATATCAAGGTTGAAATCGGTGATATTACATATGTCATCGAGGAAAACATCAAGTCAGAAGATGTTCCTGATGAATTCCGTTTAGTAGTTGGTAAATACGACGGCAAGGATATTCCTTTAATCAAGGACAATAATTTAAAGTATACAATGGCACTTCTAATCAACCAGGAATCCGGAGATTATAAGTGGTTCTTCTATGATGAAGAAGCGGGTACTTTCAGCGAAACAAAAACTTTTGCTACTGATGAGGTTATGGATTACGTGAAGCTGTCAGCTAACGGAACTGGTGAAGACGGAAATGAAGTTGATAATAATCTCATTATGTTACTTGCCGCTTTCGGCGGAACTCTATTAATTCTGATTCTTATCGTTCTTGTTCTTCAGGTTAAAATCCTTAAGAATAGGAAAAAGAAGGCACCTAAAAGAGGTAAGAGAACTGCAGCTGAGATAGAAGCTTTGGAGTCTGTTGAGGACGAGGAAGTAGTTGAAACTGACAAAAACTAAAAATAAAAAATAGCACCTTAAGTTAGCGAATAACTAACCTAAGGTGCTTTTTGTTTAAATGTTTGCTATGTACTTCTTCCCCTGCCATGTGTTGCGGAGGTTGAGTTCTTGGTCGATTCTGTTTAGAATCGTTCTCTTGTTGAAGCTCCAAGGTGGGCTTATCAGTATTGGTCTTGGGGCATCTCCTGTTAGTCTGTGGATTGTGACTGTCGGAGGGATGATTTCGAGGCATCTAACTACAAGGTCTACATAATCGTCCAGCGCATTAAATGGCTGGTAGTCTCCGTGTGTCTTTTCCATTGCGGAACCCTTGACGATGTTTAGAAGATGGAGTTTCATCCCGAATAGGTTAGGGATGGATGACACATACTTGACTGATTCCATCATCATTTCTTCTGTTTCGCCTGGCAAGCCTAAAATTAGGTGAACCACAAACTTTATATTTCTCTTATTTAGCTCGCTAGCAGCTTTCTCAAATGTTGCAAGGTCGTAGCAACGATTGAAGGCTCTTGCTGTTTCATCGTGAATCGTCTGAAGTCCGATTTCTAGCCACAGTGAGTGGGTTTCGTTGATCTCTGATAACAAGTCTAAAACATCATCGTCTAGACAGTCCGGTCTAGTTCCGATTACAAGTCCTTCGATTTTAGGATTTTCTAAAATTGCATAGTATTTTTCGCGAAGTTCTGATGCCGGAGCATAAGTATTAGTATGGTTCTGGAAGTATCCAAGGTACTTGGCGTTAGGCCATTTATCTGATAGTAGTTTAATCTGGTCTTCGATGTTAGAAGCAAACTCTCCGCTGCCGGAATCGGAGCAAAAAGTGCAGCCACCATAGCCCTTAGAACCGTCTCTGTTAGGGCATGTGAAACCACCATCAATTGCTAATTTTATTGTCTTTTTACCAAAGGTTTCCTTTAACCAAGCACTGGCTTGATAGAACCTTTTTTCGCCGAAAAATGCGGGTTTTTCAAGGTTAAAATTTTCTTTCATATTATGTTAAATCCTTTAATTTATTAAGTCTCTATGATATAATATAATGATATCAAATTGGGACTTTTTAGACAAGTCCGTTAATAAGGAAAGAAGAAATAGAATGGAAAAAAAATCATATGAAGCTCAGCAGATTTGTGAGAAAAATAGTGACACAGACACTGTTTTAGAAAATGCTGTTGCTGTAGAGAAAACTAAAAATAGGCTTCTTTTGCATTCTTGTTGTGGTCCTTGTAGCACTGCGTGCATCGAAAGGGTATTGCCTGATTACAAGGTTTCAATATTTTTCTATAACCCTTGTATAACGGATGCAGAAGAGTACGAAAAGAGAAAGGCTGCTCAAATTAAGTTTTTAAATTCTTTTAATGAGAACCTTCCTGAGGAAGATAAAGTAGAATTTATCGAGGGCGAGTATTTGCCTGAAGAATACTTAGAAATTGCTGCAGAGTATGCTGATGAGCCAGAGGGCGGCAAGCGTTGTACAGAGTGCTTCAAGCTAAGACTTGAGAGAACTGCACAGGCAGCACTAAGAATGGGATATAATATTTTCGGAACGACATTAACAGTGAGTCCACATAAGAATTACAATTTAATTTCCGCAATAGGATGCGAACTTGGGACTAAATATAATTTGGAGTTTTTAGATATTGACTTCAAGAAAAAAGCGGGTTTCCAAAGAAGCATACAGCTGTCTAAAGAATACGAACTATATAGACAAAACTACTGCGGATGCGAATTTTCAAAATACTTTCTAGAGGAGAAAAAATAAAATGGAGAACTTAATTTTACCTAAAGATTACGATGCCGTGATCGACTTAATGGAAAGCCAGAGAGCAATCAAGAAAATCAAAGACTATTTCCAGCAGGAATTAGCATACGGACTAAATTTACGCCGTGTATCTGCGCCTTTATTCGTAGACCCGCAGACTGGTCTTAACGACAACTTAAACGGTGTAGAAAGAAGAGTTACATTCACTCTAAAGGGAATCAATGAATTAGAGGTTGAAGTAGTTCAGTCCCTTGCTAAATGGAAGAGAATGGCTCTTGGCAGATACGGAATCGAACCGGGACATGGTATTTATACAGACATGAACGCTATAAGAAGAGATGAAGATTTAGACAACCTTCATTCCGTTTATGTTGACCAGTGGGACTGGGAAAAGGTTATCACTAAAGAACAGAGAACAGAAGAGTACCTTAGAGAAGTTGTAACTACAATCTACAACGCTGTTAAGAACTTAGGCGACTATGTAAATAGATTATACAGAGGCATCCAGACTGAACTTCCTAACGAAATCTTCTTCGTTACTACTCAGGAGTTAGAAGACATGTACCCTGATTTAACTGGTAAAGAAAGAGAAGACGCAATCACTAAGGAAAAGGGTGCGGTATTCATTATGAAAATCGGTGGCAAACTTGCTTCCGGCGAAAAGCACGATGGTCGTTCCCCAGACTACGATGACTGGGAATTAAACGGTGACATCATCCTTTGGAACGAAATTCTTGATAGATCCTTCGAAATTTCTTCCATGGGTATCAGAGTAGACGCAGATGCTATGATGAGACAGCTTAAGGAAGCTGGCTGCGAAGATAGAGCAGAGCTTACTTACCAGAAGGCTGTATTAGAAGATAGACTACCATACACAATCGGTGGTGGTATTGGACAGAGCAGACTATGTATGTTCTTCCTAAGAAAGGCACATATCGGTGAAGTTCAGGCTTCCGTATGGCCAGATGAAATGATTGAAATCTGCGAACAGAACAATATTCACTTACTATAAGGGAGATTATGAAGTACATCAATGTAGTTGTTGACAACAAGAGCAAATATACCGACGGCTTTTATACATATAGAGCCTCTGACGATGTCAAGGTGGGCGATTTGGTCATCCTTCCTTTTGGAACTAGTAACAAGGAAAAGACAGGCATCGTGTGTGGCTATACTGAGACTCTTGACTTTGACGAGGATAAGGTCAAAGACATCATTGGTGTTAAAGAAGAATCTTTTCTTTCCGCGGAAATAATCAAGACGGCCCTTTGGATGAAACAAAGATACGGCATCAAGTACTACGATGCCCTAAGATGCTTCATTGCAAATGGAAAGCCCCCAAAAGAGGGTAAAGAAAAGGAGCCATATAAGAATATTAAGGGTAAGTACAACAAACCGGATGCGCTTACGAAGGAGCAGCAGGTTGCCGTAGATGAAATTACTAGGGCGATAGACAAAAATCTCCAGGCTAATTTCTTAGTCCACGGGGTAACATCTAGTGGTAAGACTGAGGTGTATATGGAAATCATCCAGAAGACCATAGATCTTGGAAAGACTGCTATAATGCTGGTTCCTGAAATTTCCCTTACTAAACAGGTCATCGAGGTTTTTGTAGGCAAGTTCGGCAAGGAAAGAATTGCCGTAATGCACAGCAAGCTTACTCCGAGAGAGAGATTTGACGAGTGGAAACGAATCAAGGATGGCAAGGCAGATATCGTAATCGGTGCTAGACTGGGCGTTTTTGCGCCTCTAAAAAATATCGGCCTCATTATCATGGATGAGGAACACGAGTCCAGTTACAAGGCAGATATGACGCCTAAATACGAGACTGTAGACATAGCTCTCAAAAGGCTTGGTCACTACAGCGGTGTGCTTGTTCTTGGTAGTGCGACACCATCAATCGTCTCATATTCAAGAACTAAACAAGGAATCTATAAGTTAATAACACTTAAAGAGAGATATAATAAGACACCACTTCCTGAGGTTGAAATCGTCGATATGAGAGAAGAACTCAAGGAAGGCAATATGACAATATTTAGCCGCAAGCTATATAATCAGATGGCTACTGAACTAAAAGAAGGAAGACAGGTAATCTTACTTCAAAACAGAAGAGGTTATTCTAACTTCGTTTCCTGCAGAGAGTGCGGCAAGGTTATGAAGTGTCCTGAATGTGGTATTTCACTCACTTACCACAAATCCAAGGAAAAGCTGATGTGTCATTACTGCGGTAGAACTTATCCTGTTCCTAAAGAATGCCCTGAATGTAACAGCCGTTATATCAAGCATTTTGGAATAGGAACGGAGCAGGTGGAAGAGGCTGTTAAGGAACATTTTCCGGATGTCACGGTGGATAGGCTGGATATCGATGCACTAAAGACTAGAAAGGACCTTGATAGAATACTGGGGGACTTTGCATCTGGCAAGACTAGGGTTTTGATAGGAACTCAGCTGGTAGCCAAGGGATTAGACTTCGATAACGTAGGTTTAGTAGGAATTATCGCGGCAGACGTAGGGCTAAACATTCCGGATTACAGATCTAGTGAAAGGACTTTCCAGCTTATAACTCAAGCTTCCGGAAGAGCCGGTAGAGGCGACAGACAGGGCAAGGTTATAATTCAGTCCTATGAACCTGACAACTATGCAATTACAAAAGCCGCAATGCATAATTACGAGGGCTTTTTCGAAGACGAAATTAGGTTGAGAGAGTTTATGAATTATCCGCCTTTTTCGGACTTAATAATGGTGAACTTTACATCAGAAGACGAAAATCTAGCAATAGATTGCAGCAAAAGATGTAAATTATATATGGAAAGAACTCTAGGAGATGAAATCGCAAAGCAGATTTTGCAGCCTAGGATTTCCCAAAACTTCAAGGGCAAAGACGCATACAGATACCATTTGTTCATCAAATGCCCTAAAGGAGAAAGAAACAAATATGTCTATTATCTAGACAGTTTTAACAACATTTTAGTAAAAGAACGTATTGATTGTAATATGGATTTAGACATAAATCCTTATAGCACTTTTTAATTGACGGAGGTAATAAGATGGCTTTAAGAAATATCGTAGTAGAAGGCGACGAAATTTTAAGAAAAAAATGTAGAGAAGTTGGTGAAATCACTGACAGAATTAAAGAAACTCTAGGAGATATGCTTGAAACAATGAGAGAAGAAATGGGTGTTGGTATTGCTGCACCTCAGGTTGGCGTAATGAGAAGAATGTTTATCGCAGAACCTGAACCGGGCAGAGTATATATCATGATTAACCCAGTAATTCTTGAACAGTCCGGAAGCCAGCTTGACGACGAAGGTTGCCTAAGCGTACCTGGTAAGATTGGTACTGTTGAAAGACCTTATTACATCAAGATTGAAGCTTTAGACATCGATGGCAAGAAACATGTATACGAATTCGACGATTTCGATGCAAGAGTTATGTGCCACGAATATGATCACTTAGACGGTATTCTATATATTGACAAGGCATTAAACTTAAGAAATGCTGATGAAGAATACTACGAAGTGGAAGAATAATTAACGAAGGTTAGATAGAGGAGACATTTAATGAAAACAGTTTTTATGGGGACTCCTGAATTTGCTGCTGAATCACTAAAGGCACTTTATGGTAGCGAGCACACAGTTGAACTTGTTATCACTCAGCCTGACAGAGCAAAAAATAGAGGCAAAAAAGTACAGTTTACTCCTGTTAAGGACGTAGCTGTAGAACATAATACAGAAGTAATGCAGCCAGAAAGAATTCGTGGTAACGAAGAAATAATGGAAGCATTGGCAAAAATTAATCCGGATATCATCATCGTAGCTGCATACGGACAGATTCTGCCGGAAGAAATTCTTAATCTTCCAAAGTATGGATGCATCAATGTTCACGCATCATTACTTCCTAGATTAAGAGGCGCATCTCCAATTCAGCAGGCTATCGTGCTTGGCGAAGAGAAGACTGGCGTAACAATCATGCAGATGGCTAAAGGCCTAGACACAGGCGACATGCTTACTAAGTCTGAAATCGAGATTGGACAGTTAAACGGCAGCCAGCTTCACGATGCACTTGCAGAAATGGGGGGAACACTTCTTGTGGATACTCTTATACTTATCGAAGAAGGTAAGGTTACTGCAGTGCCTCAGGACGATGCACTTGCAACATACGCAGGTCTAATTTCTAAAAAAGACGGCAAAATTGACTTTACAAAATCTCCGGTAGAAATCGAAAGACTTATCAGAGGTTTTGATCCATGGCCAGGAGCATTCTGTAATCTTGGAGAAGAAGTTGTTAAGTTCTGGAAGGCTATTCCTACAGATGATGAAACTTCAAAGGAACCAGGAACAGTATTATCAGCTGGAAATGACGGAATCAAAGTTTCATGCGGTGGTAAGGTTCTAGTTGTAACTGAAATACAGGCTCCAGGCAAGAAGAGAATGGCAGTAGGAGACTACTTAAGAGGCCATTCCTTAGAATCAGGAATTAAATTTGAGTAGAAAGAGGGGGATATTATGTCATACTCATTCACTATGATCGTTTTTTTAGCAGCTGTTGTATTCACTATGTATGCACAGAGCTCAGTTAACTCAAACTTTAAGAGATATTCAAATGTAAGAAATCAGAGGGGAATTACAGGCGCACAGGCTGCACGTGCAGTTTTAGACGCAAATGGTTTAACTAATGTTCAGATTGAACAGATTAGAGGCTCACTAACTGACCACTATGACCCAAGAGCTAGGGTTTTAAGACTATCACAGACGGTATATGGCGTAGCTTCTATCGCAGCTATCAGTGTTGCTTGTCACGAAGCAGGCCATGCCATTCAGCATGCTGAAAAATACGCGCCACTTACTTTTAGAAATAACATTGTGCCAATTGTAAATATCGCATCTAGATTCAGCTGGGTACTTATTATGATTGGTTTTATGATGATTGCAGGCGGAAGCTATATGGGCGACTTATTATTCGATATTGGCGTTTTATTCTTCGTTGCTGTTATTGTTTTCCACGCTGTGACACTACCTGTTGAGTTCAATGCTTCAAATAGAGCTCTTGACCAGATGCAGATGTCAGGCATTATTTACGAAGAAGAAGAACGTGGTGCTAAGAAGGTACTAAAGGCGGCCGCTATGACTTATGTTGCATCACTTGCAGTAGCAATCGCTAACTTATTAAGAATACTTGCAATGAGAGGAAGTAGAGATTAATGGATTTAGCCAGAAAGACGGCTTTTGAAATTCTATTTGAAATAGAGAAGGAAGAAGCGTATTCAAATTTAACAATTAACCGTTTTCTAGACAAAAACAGACCTGAAAATCCTGCATTTGTTAGAGAACTGGTTTATGGTGTCTTAGAAAACAAGATCCTATTAAACTACTATTTGGATAATTTAATTCCTTCAGGTATCAAAAAAGTAAAGAAAAAAGAGGCTACGCTTCTAAGACTCGGCCTATATCAGCTTATGTTTATGGACAGCGTTCCTGACTATGCAGCCGTTAGTGAGACTGTTAACATTGCTAAGAAGGTTGTAAGAGGAAGAGACGGCTTCATTAACGGAGTTCTTCGCGGGTATATGAAGAAAGGTGATAGCATTAGCCTTCCTGACAAAGAAAAGGACTGCAAGAATTACTTGTCCATTAAGTATTCTTTCCCGTTATGGTTAATCGAAAAATGGGAAAACCAGTATGGCCTACCAGAGTGTGAAAAGCTATTAGAAGCTTCCAATGCTAGACCTAAGCTTTCTATTAGAGTTAACATTCAAAAAACTTCAAGAGATGAATTAAAGTCATATCTTGAGGCACAAGGGTACGAAGTTAATGAAGGTAAGTTTTCTACAAGAACCCTTCATGTAAAAGGAAGCGGACTTCTTGAAGACAAAATGTACAAAGAAGGCTATTTCTCAGTGCAAGACGAGGCGTCTACAGTATGTGCGGATCAGCTTGGTGCAGAGCCTGGAGATACGGTTATAGACGTTTGCGCAGCACCTGGCGGAAAGACTTCAGCTGTGGCTGAAATGATGGATGGCAAGGGAATTGTATATTCCTGTGATATTTATGAACATAAACTTGAACTTATCAAGGGATTAGCTGAAAGGCTTGGGCTTTCCATCGTAGAACCTACGCTGCTTGATGGCACTACGGGTAACGACCAGTGGATAGATAAAGCGGATAAGGTTCTTGCCGATGTTCCATGTTCAGGACTTGGAGTAATTAGAAGAAAGCCTGAAATTAAATACAAAGACATTACAGATTTCGCAGAACTTGTGGATATCCAAAAGGACATCCTTTATAAGGCGGCGAGATATGTAAAAACGGGCGGTACACTAGTGTACAGCACATGCACGATTAACAAGGACGAGAACCAGCTTCAGGTGTCTAATTTCCTTGAAGAAAATCGTGAATTCGAGATGACTTATGAAAAACAGTTTTTACCTACTGAAGACATAGATGGCTTCTATGTATGTAAAATGATTAAAAAAGGAGAGAAGGAGGGCGTATGAAAGTTGGATTTAAATCCGACACCGGGCGAAAACGAAGCAATAATGAAGATGCTTGTTTTGTTCTGTTGTCGGAGAACATATACCTTGTAGCTGACGGTGTTGGCGGGGGTAACGCCGGTGAAATCGCAAGCAGGACAACTGTAAGCGAGATTGCAAATTACATAACAAATAATCCTATGGACCATGCATCCAACAAGTATGCTATCGTAAACTATTTCCAGCATTGTATCGATGTAATAAACAAAAAAATCTTCGATATGGCTAGAAAATACGAGCAGAACAAAGGCATGGCAACGACTCTCGCCCTTTTATATGCAAAAGGCGGTATGGCATATATCGGTAACGTAGGCGACAGTAGAGTTTATCTATACAGAGATAATGAGCTAGTTCAACTTACAGAGGATCACACTTACGTAAACACGCTAGTTAAGGCGGGAATTCTCACGGAAGAACAGGCTAATGTTGATAAAAGAAAGAACATCATTATAAAAGCTGTGGGTGCAGACAACACCATCGAACCTGACTTTTTCCAGGTGAATATTATGAAGGATGACGTGTTCGTATTATGTACGGATGGGCTGTATGATGAGGTTAGTGAAGAAGAGATTGTAGAAATCTTGAAATTGAATTTATCAATGTCAGAAACATGTGATAAGTTAGTAGAATTAGCCAACAATAATGGCGGAAACGATAATATCACGGTTATCGGTTTAAAAGCAACGGAGGAAGATGCAAATGAGCAGTAAGCTATTATTAGGAAGATACGAAGTTATCGAAAAAATAGGGGAAGGCGGTATGTCCGTAGTATACAAGGCTAAGGACAGACTTCTAAATAGATATGTAGCAATTAAAATTTTAAGACCTGAGTTTATCAAGGACGAACAGTTCGTTGAAAACTTTAGAAGAGAATCTCAGGCGGCGGCTGGGCTTTCCCATCCAAATATCGTTAGCGTATACGATGTAGGTAAGGAAGGTAATATCCATTTCATCGTTATGGAATTAATCGACGGAAAGAGCTTAAGCCAGGTTATCGAAGAAAAGGGCAAGTTAGATTACAAGGAAGCAATCAGCATTGCGAAGCAGGTTGCATCAGCGCTTAGTCTAGCTCATAAAAATCAGATTATACATAGAGACGTTAAGCCTCATAATATTCTTATTACGAGCACAGGAACTGCAAAGCTTGCAGACTTCGGTATCGCAAGAGCAGTAAGCAGAGAAAGTCTTGCGGAAGGTAACGAAAAGATTATGGGTTCCGTACATTACTTCTCACCTGAACAGGCAAGGGGTGCGTACGTAGACGAGAGATCCGATATCTACTCTTTAGGTATCGTATTATTTGAGATGCTTACAGGAAAGGTTCCTTTTGATGGCGATAACCCAATCACTATCGCATTGATGCATATCAACAACCATATTCCATCTGCATGCGATATGGTTAAAGGGATTCCACCACAGTTAGAAAGAGTTATCGATAAGGCTACAGACAAGTATCAGTCAAACAGATATAAGTCTGCAGACGAGATGATAGAAGATTTAGATAATATCGATTTCATCACTAAAGTTATGGGAAGCTCAATTTTTGCAGAAGAAGTTGAAAAGAAGTCTTCCGAAAAATTAGAAGAAATCGATCAGAATAAGGCTGTAGAAGTTGTTGAAGAAAAGAAATTATCCCAGAAGGCAAAAATCTTCATTATTATAGCATCTGTTATTGTCCTTATTGCAGGCGTTGTTGGCCTTGGAGCAATGATGGGATGGTTTGGCGGTAGCGATGAAATCGTAGTGCCTGACTTTAAAGGAATGACCATTGAAGAAGCTATTCAAAAGGCTGAAGAACTTGGCCTAAAGATTGAAGAAGGCCAAAAGGCATACAGCCCTGACCAGGAAGAGGGCCTTATAACTTCCCAAAGCCCTAGCAAGGACAGCAAGGTAACTGAAGGCAAGGTAATCAAGGTAAACATCAGCTTAGGTAAAAAGGATGGTGTTGTTCCATCTATCGTAGGCAAGGACTATAAGGAAGCTAAAAAGGAACTTGAATCCTACGGTTTCCAGTTGGGCGTTGTTGTAAAGGTTACGAGCACTAAACCTGAAAACACTATCTTAACTCAGTCTATCGAAGCTGGAAATACTGCCGACAAGGGTACAGTTATCGATGTTGAAGTCAGCGATGGCAAGGGCAAGGAAATGAAGGAAGTTCCAATGCTAATCGGTAAGGATGTTGACACAGCCAAGTCAGAAATCCAGGCAGCAGGTTTCAAGGTTGGTAATATTATGTACGAAGAAGATGCACAGTATCCAAAGAATGCGGTTACTGGCCAGCAGTATATAGCAGGTTCTGAACTTGAGGAAGGCAGCACAATTGATATAACAATCAGCAAGGGAATGCCAGAAAATACAGAAGAAGAACCTAGTGGCGGCGAAGGCGAAGGCGAAGCAGAAGGCGGAGAAGCCGCAGGCGAAGAATAACAGGATTGATATATGAGAGGCTTAATTTTAAAAGGTATTGGAGGCTTCTACTACGTAGAAACGGAGAAGGGCCTTATTGAAGCCAAGGGCAGAGGTATTTTTAAGAAAGATGGAATTACTCTTGCAGTAGGCGACGATGTAGAAATTACAATTTTAGAAGATGACGAAACTAAAGGGGTAATCGAGAAGATTTATCCTCGTAAGAACTGCTTTATTAGACCACCTATTGCAAATGTTGATGCTTTTATCGTGGTATTTGCAGCTAAATCACCGGCACCAAACTTCCCGGTAATCGACAAATTCCTCGTAAATGCAGAAAAACACGGAATAGAGCCCATTATCTGTATCAATAAAAAGGATTTAGTTTCCGAGGATGAAATCGAAGAAATCAAGAGCATTTATGACAGCGCTTACGAAGTAGTGGCAGTCAGCACAATTACTGGAGAAGGACTAGATGAACTTTCCGCCCTAATTAAAGGGAAGAAAGCAGCATTAGCAGGTCCTTCTGGCGTAGGCAAGTCATCTATTTTAAATCAGCTTCATCCATCTGCAAACATGGAAACGGGCGAGGTCAGTAAGAAGACTGCTAGGGGGAAACATACTACTCGACACGTTGAGATTTTCTCAATCGAACAGGGTGGCATGATTTATGATACTCCGGGATTCACATCTTTTGAGATGCCTGATATTGAACTTGATGAACTTAAGGAATACTATCCGGAGTTCGAAAGAGTACATGGTCAGTGTAAATACGACAACTGTTATCATTTAAAGGAGCCAGAATGTGCCGTTAGAAAGGCTGTAAAGGCCGGAGACATTCATATACTGCGTTATAAGGCATATCTGGCTAATATGGAAGAGATTAAAAGCAAGAGTAAATATTAGAGAGGAAGAAACAATGTTTAAATTAGCACCTTCAATTTTATCAGCAGATTTCTCAAGATTGGGAGAACACGTATCTTTAATCGAAAAGGGTGGCGCAGACCTTATCCATGTTGACGTTATGGACGGGCACTTCGTACCTAATATCAGCTTCGGTGCTGCGGTTATGAAATCTCTAAATGGCAAGACTAAAATGAACTACGATGTACATTTAATGATCGAAAATCCTGATAAATATTTAGAGGATTTCGTTACTGACCAGACAGAGTACATCACTGTGCATCAGGAAGCTTGTGTACACTTACATAGAACTATTCAGCATATCAAGAGCCTTGGAATCAAGGCAGGCGTATCAATTAACCCTGCTACTCCAATCGGTGTTCTAGAAGACATCTTAGAGGATTTAGATATGGTTCTAGTAATGTCTGTAAACCCTGGTTTTGGAGGACAGAAGTTCATTCCAAGAGCTTTAGACAAAATTAAGGGATTAGACGAAATTAGAAAAGAAAGAGGTCTAGACTTCTTAATCGAAGTAGACGGTGGCGTAACTCTTGACAATGCAGTAGAAATCGCAGAAGCGGGTGCAGACATCCTTGTTGCTGGTTCTGCAGTTTTCGGTGCAGCAGATGTAGTGAAGAGAACAGAGGAGTTTAAGGCTTTATAACGAGATAAGCAATATAAGAGGGCATATCATTTAGATATGCCCTCTATTTTTATGCCTTTTTTGATTTACAAATTAGTTGTAGTTCCAACCTGGTTTTTGTTCGTCATCATCTTCAGCGTCATCATCTTCAGCGTCATCATCTGAATCGTCGCCATAATCTGGAACTGGGATGGATGGTTTTGGCTGAACTACTGTTACATCCTTGCCTGGTTCAGCTGGATAAGCTTCTGGATCAGGATTATGAAGGTTACAGTAGTAATGTGGTAATTCTGAACCGATGTCTTGAACCTTTTTATTTGGAACGTAAGGTCTCATGATACCGGACTTAGAAACTGTGCTTGAACATGATGGAGTTGCTAAGTAGCCAGAACCTGTACATACACTTGCAGATTTATGAGCTGTATCCTTTTCTGTAGGAGCAGTTCCTGTTGTGAAGTACTCTGTTCTAGTGTGGCTTCCGCTTGCATCTGTAGCTAAAAGACCACTCTTTGTATCAATTTTTGCAGATGTTACATTGCCTGGAGCGCTAGGGTAGGAACCGCCGTAAGCACCATCAATCTGGCTCATAACATCCCCCCAAAGGTATGCAGCTGCTTCGGAATACTGTGATAATGAGATATTAACGTCATTACCAATCCAAAGTGCAGCACTGTATGTTGGAGTGAATCCACAGAACCAAATATCGAACTGCTTGTCTGTTGTACCTGTCTTACCACCAACCGGTACGCCGGAGATTGCTGCAGGATAACCGATACCTTCAGTTACTACGGATCTAAGTACGTCTGTCATAATCCAAGCAACACCTGGGTCTAGAACCTTAGTTTCTGAAATTTTAGGTTCTAAGATTAATTCGCCATTTCTAGTAGTTACCTTAGTGTAACAGCTGTATTCTTTATGAACACCTTTGTTTACGAATGTACTATAAGCACTTGCCATTTCTAGTGTTGTTGTACCTTCTGTCATACCACCTAAACCAAGTGCGGCTAGGTTACGGTCTGAGTCTGTTAAAGTTGTGATACCGAAATCTTCAGCTACGTTATAAGCGTAATCAACGCCAATTTGGGATAAGATTTTAACTGCACATACGTTTACGGACTGCTGAAGCGCTTTTCTGAATGTATGAATACCACGATATCCCGGATAAGAGTTAGCAGGCCAAAGATCTCCACTGATTGTTGTAGGCTCGTCGTCTACAATGGAAGCAGCTGTTAGATAGTTACCCCAGCCTTTATTACCCTGCTTGTCAAAGCCGTTGTTTACAAAGCTGAAAGACTGTCCGTTTGCCTGTAGTTCATAGCTCTTCTGTAATGCCGCTGCATAAACTGCGATAGGCTTGATAGAGGAACCTGGCTGCTGTGGTGTTGTCGCACGGTTAAATAACATTCTACCTGATGTATTACGTCCACCGATCATAGCCTTAATCTGTCCAGTAGCATTGTCGATGATAGTCATCGCAGACTGTGGCTGGATTGTCTGTGGCTTTAATGTATAGTCTTTTGTAAGCATCTTGCCATCTTCGAAAGTGAAGAATTCTGGGTAGTCTGTAAAGAACTGTGCAGAGACAACTAAGTTATCTTCGCTATCTCTTGTCTTATACTGCTGAGGGATGTTAACGAAACCACCTTCGATGGAATAAAGAATATCTTCTTCATCGTATACGTATAACTTCTTTAATTCTAAACTGTAGTCGATAGCATCATTTACAGTAGTGTCATAAATGTTGAAACGCTTGCCGGCAAAGATTGTAACTGAGCCGTCTTCGTTTTTCTTGTATTCATCGGAGTTAAACATTAGCTGGCCGGACTCGTTGATGTAGTCGTCAAAGTCATATAGCATGATATTGCCATACTCATCAAGGATGTTATCGTCATCATCCATACTTACATCAATAGCTTTAGGGAAGTTGTCCTTTTTAGCGAATTCGTTTTCGATAACACCCTGAGCCTGGGAGTCCATAGTAGTATAAATCTGAATACCACCGTCATATACTAAGTTTACAGCTTCATCGTAGCTGTAACCGGCTTCTGTCTGTAAGTCGTCGATTACTGTTTCGATTACATAGTCAGCAAAGTAGTTGGAGAAGGAGCTTAGTGCGTCTAGGTTAGGGTTAACCATGTCCTTAACTTCAACCTGTTTTGCTTCTTCGTATTCTTCGTCTGTGATATATCCCTGCTCATGCATTAAGTATAAGCAAGTTGCGATTCTGTCCTTACAAGTGTCGTTCCAAAGATAAGCAGTGTTGCCAGTCTTTGTGATTAGGTTTTCAGTTTCATCGTTAACTTCTGATGCGTCAACGGAGTAAACTAGAGCATAGCTTGTAGGCGCCTGTGGCATTGCCGCAAGAGCTGCTGCTTCAGCGATAGTTACTTCATTGATATCCTTTGAGAAGTAAGCCTGAGATGCAGTCTGTACACCGTATCCGGAACCAAAATAGATTGTATTTAAGTAAGCTTCTAAAATCTGGTCCTTGTTAAGTTCGCTCTCTAACTGAACAGCATAATAAGCTTCTTTGATCTTTCTACTTATGTTACGGTCATACATTTCGTCCTGAAGATACAGGTTTCTAGAAAGCTGCTGAGTGATTGTACTTGTACCACTGATATGTCCGCCGTTAAAGACAGCGTCCTTTATCGCACCAAAGATACGGATGATGTTGAAACCGTTATGAGTTTCGAATGTCTTATCTTCTAATGCAATAAATGCATACTGTACGTGATCAGGAATCTCGCTTATTTCTACAATTGTTCTGTTCTGATCACTGAAGGCCGTATCCATGATTACGCCATCGTCATCATATAGAACGGAACTTTGAGAAAGCATGCTGTAGATATCATCTGTTTCAATATCTGGTGCAGTAATGATAATAACTGCTACATAGATGATAACAGCAAGACAAATCGCAAGGAAACCGCAAGCCGCAATAAGAAGGAGCTTCTTCTTGTCTAGGTCCTTAAGACTAAAAGCCTTAACTTCTCCATCAGCGGATGTAGCATCTGATGACTTTTTCTTAGAAAGGAAGTTTAAATTGAACTTGGATTTGTTCTGTTTCTTCTTATTTTTGCTTCTGCTTCTTGATCTATATGTTTCTTCATTTGCATTTTTATTTACGCCATTATTTGGATCATTGAAATTATTCAAATTTTCACCCTCTTTCTGCCATAATTATTAGTATTATATCATATTTTGAAGGCAAAGTTAAGAAAAACTTGTAAGATTAAGGAATCTGTAATATAATTTTTCTAGGGCTTACCGATAGGAGGAAACTATGCGACGTAAGCTCTTTTTTTGTACATTTTTGCTGGTGGTTATAACAATATTGATTCTTAACCATTATGAAACTGAGGATAGCGTTTACGCAACCGAAGAAGGCAATGAAAATAAATATGTAGGTAAGATAATATCTATAGAAGAATATGATGATGAAATCTTCAATCTTGTCGTAAAACTTGATGATAGAGAGCGAGTTTTACTCAAATATTATGGAAAGGAAAAATTGTCTCAAGACTTTTATGGTGACAGGGTTTTGTTTTACGGAAAGCTTGAAGTACCTGACTCCGCACGTAATCCGGGTTGTTTTAACTACAGGCAATACTTAAGAAGCGTAGGCATTAAATATATATGCACTGTTGATAGCATTGAAATCTTATCAAAAACCAATAATTTCTACGATTTGTATTGCAAGGCACTATTGAGTAGAAAACAGAGTTTTTTAGCCAGCATTGAAGATGAGGCCACAAGAAATTTCGTCGACGGGATTCTCTTTGGTAATACTAATAACTTAGAGGAAGACATTTACGAAGAATTCAAGGTAAACGGCACGGCCCATATACTTGCCGTAAGTGGCCTTCATATAGGTATAATATATAACCTGCTTCAGAGGGCTCTCGGCAAAAGGCAGACGTGGACAAACCTTGCAATTACAGTAATACTGCTTTGGTCACTAGGGGTTCTTGCCGGTTGGACCCCTTCTGTGGTTAGGGCGGTAGGAATGATATATTTAAAGCTTTATGCCTTGTATTTTGACATGCGATATGACTCTCTAACTGCATTAAGCCTAATTGTACTTTTATTGATGCTAAAAAACCCATACATAGTATTTAACATATCTTTTCAGATGTCCTTCTTGGCAGCAATGTCCATAATATTTATAATGCCTCATATTCCAAAGAAAATCCCGGATTTTATGGCAATAATTTTGACCGTAAATATAGGTCTAATGCCGTATCAAATATATCAGTTTAACACTTTTTCCGTAACTTCATTCTTAGCAAATATTCCAGTCGTATACTTATCAGAAATTCTACTAACAATTACCTTTGCACAGTTCATTGTCTTTTTATTTACAGGAATAAACCTAACTTTGTTGACAGAAGCCATGTCAAAATTTGTCGTGAATTGCAATAGACTCATGACTTTCGGAATGGACTCTTTAGATATAATAAGTCCGCCTATCTGGGGACTCATATTGATTTACCTAGCTATAGGCTTTGCTGTTTCCGAAACGGCATATATCCTATTGGTGAGAAAAAAATGGCGATTGATTTCTGTGATTCTCATATTTTTAAGTTTATTCTCCATCGTTATAGCCGTATCCGGGACAGATAAGTTCCCACATACAGAAGTGGTTTTCGTTGATGTAGGACAGGGTGACTGTATACACATTAGAGCAGGTGATAAGAACGTTTTGATAGACGGAGGTGGAAGCGTAAACTATGATGTAGGGAAAAAGACAGTGAAGCAATATCTTTTAAAAAACGGCGTGGATAAAATAGACCTTGCCATAGCAACCCATACTCATACGGACCACTACAAGGGGTTAGAAGAGTTAAAAGAAGAAGGACTTTTAGACATAATTGAGACTGGTCTTACAGCGGGTAAGACTTTTAGGATAGATGATGACGTTACCATTGAGACTATATGGCCGGTAGAACTCCCAAAGGATGACCCAAATCAGGAAAAGAACGAAAATTGTTCCGTTTTTATGATTAATTATGAAGGAACAAAAATACTTATTACAGGTGATTTAGACGAAACGGGAGAAGCAAAAATGCTGAGATATTACTCTGATTTAGAGACACATAGTAGCGGAAGGCAAAACCCACTAAAGGCTCATATTCTAAAGCTTGGGCACCACGGTAGCCGGTATAGCACCTCTACAGAGTTCCTAAATACGGTGGACCCACAGTACTGCGTAATACAAGTCGGGGATAATAACTACGGTCATCCCCATACTAAAATAATTGAAAAATGTTTTAAAAAATGTATAATATTATTAAGAAATGATATTCATGGTGCAATAGGATTTGCTTTTGAAGAAAGAACTATAAAATACTGCACTATGTCTTAATTGAACGGAAATTAAAATGGCTTATAAAAATACAAAAACTGAACATGCTTTCCAAACTTTCCACAAAGATTTGAAAACAGGAATCTTTCCGGAAGTTATTTTTATGTACGGAGATGAAGAATACTTGATTCAGTGGGCTTGTAATTCATTGGCAGACAAGTTTGTCGATAGGGGCATGAGAGATATAGACTATGTTAAAGCAAACGAGCACGAAGATGTAGATGAACTTTTGGCTTTATGTGATACATTCTCTATGATGTCAGAAAGAAGAGTTATTTGGGCTAAAGATTACGGACCTTTACTTAAGAAAAACAGCAAGGGCTTCGGAGAGAAGGAGCTAGAAAAACTAGTAACATATATAGAAAATCCAAATCCTCAGTCTATCTTGATATTTTCTGCGGCATCACCGGAAGATGGCAGTGCATTGGTCAAATATCTAAAGAAGGAATGCAAGTCATATGCTTTCGATAGACTAGATAGACCTCAGCTTAATGGGTTTGCTGAAAAGCGTTTTAGGGCTGCGGGAGTTAATATTGACAGACACGTCCTTAAATATCTAATTGATGAAACGGGATATTTCAATAGAGAAACGGAATATACGATTTTTAATCTAGAAAATGATATTAAGAAGATAATCGCATACAACAGGAACTTACTTCAGCACAAATGCTTTGCCGTCCGTCATTCTGGATGGCGTTTATCTGCATTTCATTCCTGGCAGCGGTAGGAAGCACAGTTATCAGTTTTGCAAA
>JAFYLX010000138.1 GCA_017556895.1 Bacillota bacterium
ACAATCTCGCCTCTTTGAATATTCAAAGGAGGACGTTATGCAAGTAAAAAAAGATTATGCACTTAGACCAGAAACATGGTGTGGGCTAAATAAGCCTGAAATGGATGAAATAGATGCTGATGCGGTAGTATTTGGTATTCCTTATGACGGAGGCGTAAGCTACCGTGGAGGTGCCGCAGAGGCTCCGGATATGCTTCGTGCAAATACCCTTTGCTCCACTCCGACGACAGAAAGACTTGAAGCATATTTTGACTTTAACGTTGTAGATGGAGGAAATTTCGTGGTAGAAGAAGGCGAGGGAATCTTCGCTGATGGATCACGCGAAGCAATGTTTGAGGAAGTTCAGGAATATGTTGCAAGTCTAGTTAGAGATGGCGTGAAATTTACTATGGTTGGTGGCGACCACTCCGTGACGATTCCTGTCGAAAGGGGCATAAATGACGCTCTAGACGAAGAATTTGGCATTATACACATAGATGCCCACATGGACCTTTGCGACGCTCTAGACGGCGATTATTTGTCCCACGGCAACACAGAAAGACGTGCTCTAGAACTAGAACATGTATCATCCTTCGAAAATCTATATTTCATCGGTATTCGTTCAATTGAACCAGATGAATTTGAGTTATACAAAGAGAATGACATTCAGGTTAAGACTGCCTACGATTGCTATAAGGAAGGAATCGAAGCTGTTGCTGATGATTGCATCAAAAAGATGAAGAAGTTTGACAAAGTATATCTAACATTCGACATAGATGCACTTGATCCCGCATACGCCGCAGGCACAGGCACTCCTCAGTTCGGAGGGCTAACTTCCAGAATGGCATTAACACTACTAGAGAAGCTATTCACTAACTTAAACATCATCGGCTTCGATGTAGTTGAGATTGCACCACCGCTAGACCCTTCTCTTGCCGCAATGTATGCAGGCAGAAAGCTTATCACAGAAGCGTGGGGCTACTGGGCGAAGGAAATCGGCAAACTAGAAAGCAAATAGTATTATTAGACATAAGAAAACCCCGCGTTTTACGCGGGGTGATTTTTTATTTCTTAGCCTTAACTTCTTGGAAGTATTCCTTACAAAGCTTAATTACAACTGGGCTTAATAATGCAACGGCGATTAGGTTTGGAATTGCCATTAGACCATTTAGTGTATCTGCGATTGACCAAGCAAGGGATAATTCGATAGTACCAGCCATGCAAGCGAATGCACAGAAGATTACCTGATATACCTTGGATGCCTTGTAACCGAATAAGAATTCAACACAACGGGTTCCGTATAAGGACCAAGTAAGTACAGTTGATAATGCGAACATTGTTAAGCAGATTGCTACTGCAACTGCTGGTAAGCCAGTTCCGAATACTGATTCGAAGCCCATAATAGTTAGATTTGCACCAATGTCGTTGCCGTATTCGATGTTTTCAACGCCAACACCTAGAAGAACTACTAGAGCAGTCATTGTACATACAACGATTGTATCCATAAATACTTCGAATACACCGAAGATACCCTGCTTAACTGGGTGATCTACGTCTGCTGCAGCGTGAGCGATAGGAGCAGAACCTAGACCTGCTTCGTTAGAGAAGATACCACGGCCAACACCCTTTGTAAGAGCTGTCTTAATACCTACACCTGCAAGACCACCGGCTACTGATGAAGGATCGAATGCACCCTTGATGATTACTGAGAATACATAAGGTACATCTGCGATATTAGCGATGATAACTGTAAGGGATGCAAGGATATAAACAGTTGCCATAATTGGAACTAGTAATGAGCAAACGTCTGCAAGTCTCTGTACACCACCTAATAATACGAAGGCACAAATTGCTGCGCAGATAACTGCAACAACTAAAGCAATAATGAACTGCTGAGACTCTGTTGTAGGGATGAAACCTGAGATTGCAGTATTTACTGTACCGGCGATTGTATTGATCTGAGTCATGTTACCGATACCGAATGCTGCAAGTGCTCCGAACGCTGCGAAGATACAAGCAAGCCACTTAAAGTTAGGTCCAAGACCATTCTTAATGTAGTACATAGGTCCGCCAACCCAGTCACCGGCCTGATTCTTTTCTCTGTACTTGATAGCAAGTGTTACTTCTGAGAATTTAGTACACATACCAAATAGAGCTGAAACCCACATCCAGAATACTGCACCAGGACCACCGATTGCGATAGCACCGGATACGCCGGCGATATTACCAGTACCGATTGAAGCAGCTAGTGCTGTACACATAGCCTTAAATGGAGATACAGAACCTTCTTTCTTTTCTGTCTTTTGGAACGCCTTGCCCAATGTGTTTTTCATGATATGACCGAAGTGTAAGAACTGTGGGAATCCGCAGCGAATACTTAGGTAAAGTCCAACACCGAGGATAAGAATCATCATTGGTAAGCCCCAGACGAAGCCGTTAATGACGCCATTAATTTCAGCAATAGTCTTAGTCATAATAAGTTCCTCCAAAAATGCGTTAAGAATTGTACTAAAAGATATTGAATGATTGCGTTATAAAATGTATTAAATTTAGTACATAACGAAATTATAGCACTTAAATATAAAAATTCAATGCTTTATTGGAATAAAGTGGATAAATAGAGATAATTAAGTTTTTAACAATATATTGTATCTAGTTTGCTAAAAAACTATATGTTGTACATAGGCGGAAAATGATAGTATAATAATCTAAATAGAGCGGGCAGGCCGACATTCATAGGCGTAGGGCCGCAGATTACAAGGAGATTATTCCCATGAAAGTAGAAGGAACATTATATAGACCTCCGGTTGAGGCGAATACTTTTTTATTACAGGTAACAGCAGGATGCACACACAATGCGTGCAACTTTTGTAATATGTATAAGGATAAATCTTTCCACCTTATCGACGATAGTATCATAGAGTCAAATCTTCAGGAGGAAAAGAAGATTCGTGACATTTATGGAAGACCTCATCGTAGAATATTCCTTGCTGACGGCGATGTTTTTTCTCTTTCCGCCGATAAACTGGAAGAAAAAATCAACCTTATAAAAAAATATCATCCCGAAATCACGACCTTCGCTATGTATGCGGCTATAAGAACCATAAAAAATAAGACGGATGAAGAACTTCGCAGATTAAGGGAACTAGGCGTAAACGACCTATATATAGGATATGAATCCGGACTTGATGATGTGCTTGTGTCTATGAACAAGGGACATACGGTGGAGGATGCTATAACGCAGGCGAGAAGAATTAGAGAAGCTGGGATGGAGCATAACGCATTAGTTATTCTTGGCCTTGCGGGTAAGGGAAGAGGTCTTGAAAATGCCTTTGCTACGGCACGCTTACTCAACCAAACGAGACCTAAGATGACTAGACTTGCGACTCTATCAATTTTCGAAGGGACTGAACTTGCTAAGGCAGTGGAAGAAGGACGATTTATTCCTGCCGGTGAAAAGGAAGTCCTAATTGAAGAAAAGTGCATAATCGAGAATATGGAAATTGAATCTATGCATATTTGGGCATGCCATGTGTCTAATTACGTTAGACTTGAAGGGTATATCGGAAGAGATAGAGAGTGGATGATCGATAAGCTCAATAGAAATATAGATAGAATGAGCGACGAATTCTTGGATAAGACTTTCAAGAGAGAGTTTTTATAAATCTTATGTTGAGGGGTATATGATGAAAAAAGTAATGATAGCTGGTTTTGTTACACCAGATGAAAAATACGAAAACTATATGGATGCTATGGAAAGGCTTGGTGCACAGTCATTTGTTTCACTCAACGTTGCGGATTTTGAAGAGGCAGATGCGCTGATTCTTCCGGGTAGTTTTCAGGATATGAACCCGAAACTTTGGGGTGCTGAAGACGAGTGTTCAAACGATATCAACGACGAACTGGACAGCATTCAGTGGGAGCTTATGGAAAGGGCGGTTTCTTCGAAAAAGCCCGTTCTTGGAATATGCAGAGGTATGCAGTTTATAGACGTTTTCTTCGGGGGCACGCTTATTCAGGACCTTCCTTGTTCCGATAGCCACAAAGCTGCACAGGCGCCAAATGAAGACAATTATCATAATGTTGCAGTGGTTGAAGGCACTAAACTTTTTGGACTTTATGGAGAGGAAACGGAAACGAATACTAGACATCACCAAGGAATAGGTCTAGTAGGCGAGGGGCTAAAAGTTTCCGCAATGTGGGTCGATGGCTTCCCAATTGTTATGGAGGCAGTCGAGCACAAGGAACTACCTATTATCGGAGTTCAGTGGCACCCTGAAAGAATGTATATATATGGAAACGAAAGACAAAAGGAAGCTGGCAAGAAGCTTCTAGAATACTGGCTAGGATTATAAATAACGGCCGATGGCCAACCTATAACAAATAGATAAAGAGGTTATGAAATGGTAGTAAATATCGAATTTTTAGACTTAGAACCTATAGAAAATATGATAACATGCCTTAATTACAAGGTGGATAAGGTTATTTTCTTCGGATATGAAGATGATATAACAAAAAAACGTGAACATACGACAAGATTTCTAACAAGACATTGCGGAGTTAAGGATGTAGAATTCTACCCACTTTCTGAAACTAATCTGGATGAAATTTTGGGAGGAATGACTGCTGTAGTTGAAAAGGAGCAGGCTAGCTCAAATCAGGTATTCTTCGATGTGACGGGCGGAGAAGGTCTAATGCTTTTAGCCTTCGGAATCCTTTCCAGAGAAAAACAACTACCTATGCATATGTTCGACGTAGAGAGTGGTTGGCTTTATGAATTGAATAGGGAAGTTAAGCCTACATTGAGTGAAGCTGTAACTAAGAAGCATATACCGATGGATATTGATACATATATCCAGATGTATGGCGGTGTTGTAAACAATTCTATGCACAAGGATACAAAGACTCTTGACGATCCAGAGTTTGCGAAAGATGCGAGCGCTTTGTGGGATATCTGTAGCAAGTACAAGAAGACATGGAATATTTTCTGCGAGTTTTTAAGAGAATA
>JAFYLX010000139.1 GCA_017556895.1 Bacillota bacterium
ATCATAGTAATTCTTACTAATTAGCTCACCTTCTATAACACCTATATATTCTATGCGAGTGTTTTTTGAATCCACCTCTTCCATAAATAGTTTTATTGGAGTTCCTGTGGCTTTACCTATAGTATAGAATTCATTTTTACCTTCTATGTATTTTTCAGCAAAAACAAACATACTGCCAACTACAGCAAAAGCTATTAGAGTGAAAATAGCAATTTTCCCAAAATTCTTTTTCATATTACATCACCTCAAAAAGAATAACCAGTGACTTCTTTAATCATTATCTCGTTCCACAGATATAAAATCCTGCGAAAATCACAATATTTGCAACTACGATTGTCGCTCCCACTGGTGTGGAGAATAGAATTGATGCAAGAATTCCTGCAAGGGCTGCCGCAACAGAAATCACTGCAGAGCAGATGATTACACCCCTAAAGCTCTTGATTACCTGCATAGCAGATAACGCCGGGAATACGATTAATGCAGATGTTAAAAGAGCACCAACCATACTCATAGCCAAAACAATTATAACTGCTGTTATAAGAGCGATTAGCAGGTTGTAGAAGTCTGTATTGACGCCTGTCGCCTTTGAGAACGTCTCATCAAAAGTCACGGCGAAAATCTTGTTATACAAGAATACAAACACCGCAATTACTACGATTGACATGACAACGCAAAGGATTACGTCCGTTCTTTCTAGCGTTAGGATTGATGTTGATCCGAACAAGGTACTGCAAACGTCCCCCGCGATATTTGCGGAAGTGGAAAAAGTATTTAGCAGCAAATACCCTACAGCCATGGCGCCAACTGAGAACATCGCCAGTGCTGCGTCCCCGTTTACGCCCGTATTTTGGCCTCTTTTAAGGAGAATTACCGCACAGAGGATAGTTGTCGGCATAACCACAATCATCTCGTTAGAAACGCTTAAAACGGCCGCAATTGCCATTGCTCCAAAGGCCACATGTGATAAGCCATCTCCGATGAAGGAGTATCTTTTTAGAACTAAGATTACCCCAAGAAGTGATGAGCAAAGAGCAACTAATACTCCCGCCACAAGAGCATATCTAACAAACGGATAGGACATATATTCAGCGATCTGCATAAAGATATTCATCTAACGCACCGCCTTTCTAGCTTCGTACTCGTCGCGAGTCATAAAGCTAATATTATCACCAAAATCAAGGACATGAGTCGCATATTTAACAGCTTCCATATCGTGAGAAATAACGATGATAGTCATGCCTTCTTTGTTTAATTTTTCGATATATTGATACATTTCAGAAGTAGAAACAGCATCAAGACCAGCCGTAGGTTCGTCCATCAATAGTACATCTTCTGCAGCACAAAGAGCCCTAGCAAGGAGCACCCTCTGCTGCTGTCCTCCTGAAAGGTTTCTGTATGATTTCTTTGCTAGGTCGCAAATATTCAATTTCTTCATATTAACGTGGGCCTGAACCTTGTGAGTTTTCTTGTAGAAAGGACCTCTGCCGATTTTCTTCAGGCATCCGCTTAAGACGATTTCCTCTACAGATGCCGGAAAATCCTTCTGAACCTGCGTAATCTGTGGCAGGTATCCGATGTGAATTTTCTTGCCTGTGTCAAAATTCAGTTCGCCCTCAAGCGGAGGAACAAGTCCTAGAAGAGTCTTCATAAGCGTGGACTTGCCGCTGCCGTTTTCGCCTAAAATGCAAATGTAGTCACCCGCATTTACCTCGAAACTTATGCCACTAGCCACAGCTCCGTCTTCATATCCAACTGTTAGATTTTTGCATTGTAACTGCATTATCTATTCTCCTTTTGTATCTATCAGTTTAATCCCTTTTTAAGAGCCTCTAGATTGTCTTCCATTATTTCAATGTATACTCTAGTCTCGCCCTTCGGGATTGATTGCATTGAATTAACTATGATAACTTCAATATCGTTGTTTCCTGAGTTTTCTATAACCGTCTTAGCTAGAGAATCATCTCCCGTCTCAGTTACGAAAATTCCTTTAGGATGTGTTTCTTTTATTATATTGGAAAGTTCTTTTATCGTATCAAAACTTGCCTCTGTTTCTGCGGAACATCCCGGAAAAGCCGCATACCATTCTAATCCATAATCTGCCGCCAAGTATCTAAATGGGAATCTATCTGCGAAGATTGCTGTACCAATCAAGTCCTCAAACTGTTTTGCCAGTTCGTCAAGCTTCTTAATATAGTTCTGGCAATTTGATTCGTAAGTTTCTGACGGATTGATGCTATCTAGTAGCGTCGAAATATCCTGGCAGAATTCTTTCGCATTTTCTAGAGACAACCAAATATGCTCGTCATATTCGTCGTGGCTGTGACCCTCATGACCGTGGCTTTCTTCGTCGTGGTCGTGCCCTTCATGTCCGTTTTCTTCTTCAAGGCATATTGGTTCGCCGTTTTCTAAAAGAGCATATGCCGTGCCCTGGAAATTCTGGCTTTCCATGGCGTCTTCGATCCACTCCTCGGACATACCACCGGTATAAATCAGTAGGTCCGCCTGGCTGATTATAATCATGTCCTCGGCCGATGGCTGATAGCTATGCATATCTGCGCCCTTGTCGTTA
>JAFYLX010000140.1 GCA_017556895.1 Bacillota bacterium
CATATTGCTACACACCTTCGTCACTGTCTCGCTCTTCATACCTGGAGTCCACAGTATAAAGGAGCTTTCATACAATTCATACTCATCGTCCACATTATGCCCCTTAAACTCGCTGATTTGCTCGTTTGTAAGGCCGTACGGATAATGATCCCCAGCAATAGCAATTACAGTATCTTCAAGGACCCCTGCTGCATCTAGCTTCATAATTAGCAATTCTATCGCCCTATCAAGCTCAATCTGAGTAGCCATATACGCCTTGCACGGTTCTGAAAGGGACATATCACTCACCAAATCTTTATTCTTAATAGCCATGCTATTACCTAGGAAGTTATATTCCAAATGTCCGCTAACAGTCAAATAATAGACGTGGAAAGGCTCAATATCCCCTTCTTCATTAGGAGTAAGGAACTCCCAGGAAGTCTCATCAATCATTTCCACATCGGACTCCGGCCACACTTCTTCAAAATGATAATTTAGGCCTTGGCCGTCAAATTCATACCCTAAATTAGGATGGGATATGTTTCTGTCATAAAAATATATGCTGTGATTATGGAAAGCCTTCGTCTTATACCCTAGGCGATTTAGCTGGTTGCCCAAAGTAAAATACAGATTATTTTCTGCAGATTCAAGCATAGACCAAACTCCTGGTTTAGGAATTAGTCCTTGAGTATTAACATATTCTCCGTCTAAAGTACTCACACCCCAAACAGGATTATAGAAATTCTTAAAATTGTATCCTTCATTTTGTAGTTTATACAGTGTAGGTGTATGAACTGGGTCGACCGCAATATCACCAAAGGCTTCTGCCGTAATATATATTAGGTTTTTGCCCTTAAAAATCCCTGTTTTATCGTTCTTCTTCGTAGGCTCCTGAGCTCCGAAATATATATGCATATTTCTAATTATCTCGTCCTGCTCATATGAGGCAAGCCTTTCAAAATTTAGAGATTCTATTACATTATCTCCCGTTTCAATTTCGACAAAATTCTCTTCTTCCTGTAGTTTAGGATTAAATCCAAAAAAAGCTCTCCATCCGTCGAGGGACACTCCGCCTACAAAGCCTAGACATTCAACCGATGACTTCATTTCGCCCACGACATATACCTTTTGATATGGAGATTTTGGATCCATGTTTTCCGCAGAAAGCAATAAGTAACTCGTAGAAACAGAAAAAGCGATTGTTAATATGCAAAATACAACAGTAAACTTCTTGCTATACTTACCCGGGTACTTCTCGAACTTAGTCTTTGCAAGGCATACACAGATTATAGATGGTATGGCAAATGCAATGATAATGAGAATAAACATCTTCTCTTCCAATAGATTTCTGAGAACTACATCAGGAAACTCAAAAGCTTGCCCAGTTCCGTGCAAAACTGAGTATCCTGTAAAATATGTCCCAAATACTGAGTTATACACTATCTGCGCACTATATCCAAAGCCCAATATAAACATCATAACGGCATAAACTATCTTTCCCGCCTTTCCCTTTAGCATAACTCTAAAGAAAAAAGGAACGACAGCTACTGCACATGACATCAAGAAAACCAGCAGTAATTCCAGTTCAAAATATGGAGTTTCGTTAAAGCCTTGAGTCGCCCATTTTAGAACCATCTCAAGTGCAAAAATCACCGATAAAGTTAGTAAATACAAAACTTTTCTCCTTTTCCCAAATCCCTTAATAATCCCTATCTGTATTGTTAACTAATTATATTAAAAATAGCAATATGTAGCAACAAACTATGCACAAATTTAATAAAGTCTTCATAAAATAATAACATCTCTAAGGAGGTGAGAAGCCAATAGATACCAGAGAGCTTTTTGCAAGACTTATACAATGTGAAGCAGGCGGAGAAGGCGTAAACGGTATGGCAGCCGTAGCAACCGTAGTAATGAATAGAGCCACTGTCCAAGAGGGCGAATTCAGCAGAGTCAATAAAGGCGGAGGAGACATCAGAGCTGTAATAACACAGCCAGGTCAGTTCACCTGTATGCGTGAAAGTGTTGGTGGTTCTTACAACCGTCAAAACGTCTATAATATGGTCCCAGAGACCATACATTATCAAATCGTAGACTGGGCCATGTCAGGAGGAAGGCTTGTGGGCATAGATAATTCTCTCTTTTTCTTAAACCCATACAGCCCGACATGTCCTACTTACTTTCCCACAAGAGTTGGCGTCATCCATAACCGCGTCGGAGACCATTGCTTCTATATACCAACGGTATATTATCTTGATACCTAAAGTTATAAACATTTAAGGAGGTCATAAATGGCAGATTGTCAAAATGTCGTAACACCAAGAATGATAAAGGCGGGCCAAGTAACTATTGGAGATAAAATTACCCTGGAAGATGAGGCTATTGAGGTCCATGGGCCTGCACCAATGCAAGGGCCTACACCAATGCACGGGCCTGCACCGATGCAAGGGCCTACACCGATGCAAGGACAAAGACGAATGCTAGCCTACGAACATATGACGCCATATATGAACAACACTTCCCCAAGCGGCACACTAGAGAATCCGTCGGTAATTCTCCCTCAAAGTCCGCTTTCTCCAAACGGTTATCAGGAGGAAATAGACAATACAGCTCTTCAATCTTTTAACGGCTTTTTAAGAACTCAAATCGGAAGGTATATGAGGGTTGAACAACTAGTGACAAGCGACAGAACCGAAGACAGGCTCGGTTTCCTAGTAGGTGTGGGGTCAAATTTCATCATCTTACAAGACATTACGACAGGAAACATAATGGTAATAGACATCTTCTCCATTAGACTTACATACGTCTATTATTCTTCTGCCGTAGTCCCGGAATTCTAATAACATAATTTCAAAACCCAATATTTCAACGCGCAAAAAAGGCCAGATATCAATCTGGCCTCCTATTTTTTGCTTATAAACTTTTGTGCTTATTTGTCTTCTGCTTCTCTCGCCTTATCCTTGGCAATTTCAGCAAATCTCTTAATCTTGTGAGTTGTCGTCTTTTCAAACTCGTCAGTCTTGATTTCTAATTTTTTAATAGTCTTATAATTAGAAAGCTTGTGGTTAACCTTCTTAATTTCTTCCCAAAGAACTTTGTAAATAGCTTCATCATCAAGGTCTTCGCCGTGAATATC
>JAFYLX010000141.1 GCA_017556895.1 Bacillota bacterium
CTGAGTGGGATGCCATTATATTGTTACATGTAGCATACTTTATACTTCAGATAGAAATATCTCTTATTTGCTTTGGCCTTTCTGCCTTTATTAAAAGGGGAGGACTAGGCGTAGGCCTTGGAATTGCAATAGTTCTATACTTTATGAACCTAGTTAAGAACATCAGTAGCGATGCCGAATTCTTGAAGTATATTACACCGTTTGCATATACAGATGGGGCTCAGATTGTAGAGGAGATTTCACTGGATATAACACTAGTTTTACTGGGTTTAGTTTACGGTATATTATTTACGGTAATTGGATATATTAAGTACAACAAAAAGGACATTTCATAGTTTTTTTGGGGTTCACTTCGTGCAAAAGTGGACCTCTTTTCGTTTATATAAATGGCAAGAATACTTGCATTTTGAACAGTTTTCTGTTAAAATAAATCGGTTATAATAGTTAGTATTAAAAATGAATTGAGAGGATAAAATTGAAAACAATAATCGAAATTGCAAACGAACATATTAGATGGAGATATCAGATTTTTAATTTAGCTAAATCTGACTTAAAGAAAACTTACAGTGGCGCGGCTTTAGGTTGGTTATGGGCTATCATTAAACCTTTAATTACAATCTTAGTATATTGGTTCGCTTTCTCTGTTGGTCTAAGACAGGGAAGAGTAGTTGAAGGATACCCGTACATTCTTTGGATCGTTGCAGGTATCATTCCATGGTTCTATATGACAGAAATGATTACACAGGGTGCTAGTTCCATCAGAAGTTACAAATTCCTTGTAACTAAGATGAAATTCCCGGTATCTACTATTCCAACATTTGTAGGTATCTCTAAGCTAGCAGTACACTTATTCCTGTTATCAATTGTATTTGTATTATTCATTTTAATGGGATTCTTCCCTGATATTTATATGTTACAGTTACCGATTTATATGTTCCTTATGGTTGCATTCTTCATTTTATGGGCATTGTTCTCATCAATGTTGTCATCCATCAGTAAGGACTTCTTAAACTTAGTTAAATCAATCGTAACTGCGGTATTCTGGATGTCAGGTATTTTATGGGATATCAATTCCATCAACACTCCATGGATTAAGACAATCCTAATGTTCAACCCAGTAACATTCGTTGCAACTGGTTACAGAAACTGCTTCATCTACAAAGTATGGATTTGGGAGCAGCCTGAAGCATTAGCTTGCTTTGCAGCAATGTTCGTAATCATGTTTATCTTAGCTATGTGGAGCTACAAGAAATTAATTAGAGAAATCCCAGACGTATTATAGGAGTTAGAGATTATGCAACCTATTATTGAGTTTAAAAACGTAAGTAAAATATACAAACTATACAAGAATGACAAGTACAGACTTCTTTCTGTATTTTCAAAGCGTGTTCCTTATAAAAAGAAGAACGCTGTAGATAACGTAAGTTTCCAGATTCAGCGTGGTGAATCCGTTGCACTTTTCGGTAAGAACGGCGCAGGTAAGTCCACAATCTTAAAGATGATTACTGGTGTAACTTACCCAACAGAAGGTGATATCATTGTAGACGGTAGAGTAAGTGCGCTTCTTGAACTTACTTCCGGTTTCGACCCAGAAATTTCAGGTCGTGGCAACATCTACCTAAAGGGCGAACTGCTTGGTCTTAAGAACAAGGAAATCAAGGAACTAGAACAGACTATCATTGATTTCGCTGAAATCGGCGACTACATCGATCAGCCGGTTAGATCATACTCCAGTGGTATGAAATCTAGACTTGGTTTCGCTATCAACGTAAATATCAATCCAGAAATCCTAATTGTCGACGAAGCACTGAGTGTAGGGGACAGTTCCTTTAAGAACAAGTGTGTTAAGAAGGTTAGAGAGATTATCGAACAGGATCACGTTACTCTTTTATTCGTAACACATTCAACTTCCACTGCTAAACAGTTCTGCGACAGAGGTATCGTTATGCAGAATGGTAAGCTAGTTCACGATAGCGACATCGAATCTGCTATCAAATTCTACGAAGGCAAATAATTAAAATCTTCAATAAATTAACTTTGAGGGGACGAAAGAATGTTAAAGAAATCTATTTTCGGGTTTTTTAGAGGTATCGCCAAGAAGAGCGTTTTCTTAAGAAAAATCATGAGAAAAGTTCTTCTTTGGTATAGAAGACTGATTTTTAATAAAAATACAAAGGGCATAAAGATGAGCGAGAAGAAAGTATTCTTCAACTCTTTCAACGGCAAATCCTATACTTGCTCACCAAAGGCAGTGTACGAATATATGTTATCCGATCCAAAGTTTGCCGACTATGAGTTCATTTGGAATGCGGAAAACCCAGAAAGCCTTGAATTTTTATTACAGAATCCTCGCACTTCTATCGTAAAGAACCGTTCAGTTGAATATGACAGAGCACTTGCTAGCTCAAAGTATTGGTTCTGTAACTACAGACTTTACGACTACATCATCCCTAAGAAGGATCAGGTGTACGTACAGTGCTGGCATGGTACACCGCTTAAGAAACTAGGCTTTGACTTAACAAATTCCGACAATGTAATGAATTCTTACGAAGAAATCTGCTTTATGTACGGACATGACGCGGCAAGATTCAATTACATCTTGTCACCGTCTAGATTCGCCAGCGAAAAGTTTGCTACAGCTTGGAACTTAATTGAGACTAAGCAGACTGATAAGATCGTCGAAGTAGGCTATCCAAGAAACGATTTTCTTTTAAATCACAAGCCTGAAGACGTACTTAGAGTTAAGGAAACTCTAAATATTCCGTTAGATAAAAAAGTTTTACTATATGCGCCTACATGGAGAGACAATCAGCACTCTTCAGAACTAGGCTATACTTACAAGAACACTGTTGATTTTGATAAGATGAAGAGTGTTCTAGGAGACGACTGGGTAATCTTATTCAGAGCACATTACTTAGTTGCAAACTCTTTCGACTTTGCTAAGTACGAAGGCTTCGTTTACAACGCTTCTGATTATGGTGATATCAACGACCTATATATCACTGCAGACGTGCTTATGACTGACTACTCTAGCGTATTCTTCGACTACGCAAACCTACAGAAGCCTATAATTTTCTATATGTACGACAAGTTCCTATATGAAAATAACTTAAGAGGTTTCTACGTAGACCTTGACGAACTCCCAGGTCCAATCATTGAGGAAGAAGACGAAATGATTGAAAAACTTGCTACTGTAGATCAGTGGTTTAGCTATGATGAACGCTATAAGGCTTTCAACGACAAGTTCAACTACCTTGACGATGGACAGGCAAGCAAGAGACTAGTAGACGTAGTTGTTAAATAATTAGTGAAAAGGGATTAACGAATTATCATTATGAAGTGGTTCATCTTAAAGTTAGCTGTTGCAGCTTTAAAAATTGTATATATTCCTTTTCAGCTTTTAGGCGTAAAGAACAAAATTACATATATCACTAGACAGTCTGACAGCCCTTCACTTGATTACCTTTTATTAAAAGAAGAAGTGGAGAAGAGGGATAAGAACATAGAAAATGTGATTCTAGCAAGAAAGATTTCCGGCGGAAAGCATTCAGTAC
>JAFYLX010000142.1 GCA_017556895.1 Bacillota bacterium
GATGTATGGCTTACATAAGAAAATGTAGCCTTACAGTTCTCTGGTGTCCATCCTGTAATTATTTCGATAATAGTACCGCTTCCAGTAGCTGTATATGTAACTGGAATGTCAACTGATCCGCCTGCTGGTACTTTAACTTTGCTTGCATATGTTGATCCTAAATCGCTCGACATATTTGTTGAATTTCTTGCAACAACATATACAACTCCGTTATCTGCTCCCATAGCTTTGTCGCATGCAACTCTAACTGTAGTAGTATATGTTTTACCACTAACAGTTGTAAGTACTGGAGTTCTAGCTTGTAAGTCTGCTTCTCCACCACCGTAGGAACCATAGTTAACAACTAAAGGATCATTAAGTGCCGTTCCATCTTCATAACCTGAATTACTGTTTGGAACTTTGTATTGCCATGATGTACCACTGCTACCTGCATATGTCCATGCATTTGGTGTACATGGAGTATCACTACGTGTGGTAGTAGGTGCTGCGGTAGTTGTTGTAGTTTGTGAAGTTGGCATAGATTGAGCTTCATTAGAAACTAAATCGAATTCCAATACTGATGGATTTTCCCATCCAACATACATTTCTAAATCTATAGTAGTACCAGAAGGTGTATATGTAACTGTAACTGTATTTACACCTTGTGATGTTTCATCTCCACTCTTGTCACTTCCATCTGTATAGTTGTTATTATCATTTGCTTTTATAGCAACTCTTCCAGGATCAACAGAAACACTATTAATTGTCGCTGTTGCTGTATATGTAGCTCCTGCAGTTAGTCCTGTTAGATGTACTCTAGCTTGAATTCCATTTTCTGCACCCAAGTACTTAGCAGTCTTCATATAATATGTATCTGAAGCAGTGGCTCCACCTTTATATCTCACATCTATAGGATATCCTGTCCATTGATCTGCTCCAGAATCATCTATTTTATATGACCATGCAGAGGTCATAGAATGCCAATCTTTGTCTGCTGAACAAACATAGTACCCTTCTGCATCTGTAGTCGATTCTACTTGAGTCTCTGTTACAGGCTGTGTTGTTTCTGATGAAGGTATAACAGTTGAACCCCATACAGTGTAAGTACCTGTACTAGAATATCCCGCAATCAAAAGAATCCTAATTGAAGAAGAATTAGGTGTGTAATTAGCCGAAAATGTTGTATCCTGATTTGCAGGTAATGGTTTACTAGTTAATTGATAATCAGAGCCTCCATCAATTACTTTCATAATAACATTCCCAACTGCATTTGTAGTTCGAATGTTAATACTTAAAGTATACTCTTCACTTGGAGTTACCGAAACTGAAGGTGCTTTGATTTGGTTATTATACGCATCAGCCACATAGTTTGTAATAGTATACGTAAGCGCATTAGCTGTGGTTTCGCCATAATCGTATACACCACCCGTAGCAGTAATGAATGAATAACCATTGGTGTCAGTCCACGTCCATGAGTTATAGGATTGTGAAGCCGCACTAACACTTGAAGGCGTAAATCCAAAACCTGTAAAAACAAACACTATGGCTGTTATTACTGCAATTAGTTTTCTCATTTTCCCTTTCATTGTCTTTCCTCCTTTAGTCTATCTGGCGCACAAAACAACTCTCGCAGATGTTTCTACGCCTTTTCAAAAATATGTTCTTTTTCTCCGCATACAATACCCAAATACACCCTTAGAGAAGGGCGCAAATGTACTAGGGTACACTATCCGATTATTTGGTTCAATTTTATCATTATTTTATGGTTTATTCAACAGTTCTGGGGATACTATGCCCCACATTTAAATCACATTCTAATCACATTTTGTTCGTTTAACGCACAAAAAAACGGTTGCCTCTCTGGCAACCGTTTTTTTATATAGTTCTAATTATAATTACGCTTTAAGTGTGAGTCCGTTAAATCTAGCTCCTCCGGACTCGAACTCATCTCCCCATGGATTGGTTACAATATCTCCACCACCTCCAGGAATAGGGTCATCCATAATCTTTTTATCTAATTCAAAGTATATGCACTCAAATTCTGGTTCTATATATTTTTTCATAATATTGCTCCTCAATTCTTTTCAATACTAATCTTATATATATCACATCTACTAGCAAAAATCAATAAGTCAGTATTCCCAAAATCTTCTACTACTTTTTGATCTTCACTTTCTTAATCTTACTCCATGCACCTATCTTTGGATATCTATAAGCGCGAACTCTAACGAATAGTTTCTTCTTTTTCTTAAACTCCTTAGATTTTAGAGTAAACTTTGTCTTTTTGACAGTCTTCACGTAAATAGGTTTAGCAAGCTTTTTAGCATTCTTCTTTGACTTGAATACTGCAACCTGATATCCTTCGGCAAGCTTATCCTTCTTTACGATCATCTTAATTTTCTTAGCTGCATATTTCTTCTTGTAGATTTTTTTGATTACGGCTTTGCCTGGTGCTTTTACATTAGCATCTGATGCCTTGGTAGTTACATCTGAATCAAAACCCCAAGGAATATCTGATGGGTTACCTGTTGAATCTTGGAATAAATAAGCCCAAGGATTCTCAATGATATCTCCCCATTGATCATCCGTGGTAGCTGCCATCGCTCCCACTGCCATGCAAGAAACAACCATTGCAATTGTAATAATAAATAGAACTATTTTTTGTTTCATGTCAGTACTTCCTTTCTGTCATTATTTCTTGATTTTAGTTTTCTTTATCTTAGACCAAGGTCCGAATACTTTCTTCACTCCGTCTAATGTGTATGCTCTAGCTCTTACAAAGAGTTTCTTCTTTTTCTTGAGTTTCTTAGACTTGATAGTAATTTTCTTCTTATATTTTACATACTTCTTAACCAAAGCTTTCTTATTCTTTTTAGCTTTCTTCTTAGATTTATAGATGGCTACTTGATATCCCTTAGCATCTTTAACCTTCTTAATCTTTATCTTAATCTTCTTAGCAGATTTTTTCTTCTTGTAAATCTTTATAACTTTAGCCTTGTCTGGTACCTTAACAACTGGCACTGGTGTAGGTATATCTGAAGGTGATACTGTTGGTACTACGGTAGGTTTTGCCGTAGGCGCTGCTGTAGTAGGTTCTACTGTAGGTGCCTCTGTTGAAGGTTCTACTGAAGGTGTCTCGCTTGAAGGTTCAACTGTAGGCGCTTCTGTGGAAGGCTCTACCGATGGTGTTTCTGAAGCAGGTTCTGTTGAAGGACCTTCTGTAGTAGGTTCTGGTTCACCTTCTACTATCACACCAATCTGGTTTACACAATAACCCCAGTTATTAACTCCGCCTGAAAGGTTATCTCTTACATATCTAAATGTTTCTTCTGAATC
>JAFYLX010000143.1 GCA_017556895.1 Bacillota bacterium
AATGCAATCGATGAAAGTAATGCCACTATAATGCTGTCTATAAGAGCTCCCTTTATAAATGTAAAAATTACAACGTTAATTTCGTGCAGAATTTCATTTACAAGTCCGTGAATCCGTTGAGAAAGAACTATGGAAAGGAATTTTTGCCATTGCATTAAGAAAAACTCCTTATCTTTGAGTAGATAGATGCTTACCACAATACCGAGAAAGATGTTTATTGCAAATGACACTACTACTGAAGCTAAGTCTACTAGTTTTTCCGCAGAAACATATTTTTCGAACCATTTATCAAATACATCTGACGAACTTACGTAAGTATAAATTTTCTCCAGTGTAGATAGAATATCTCCTTGGGGGAGACTCCCAAGCATAAGAATGACGAAGGCTAGAATGATAGAAAAAAGTAAAACAAACGAAAGTATATATGCTACTAAAATGGAAACGAAGCGACCTTTTGGTGTCTCGAAACTGAGATGGGATACGTCAGCTTTTTTTAACTTGTTACCAATAAGTTCTACTGGGCCATTGAGAATGTACGCGATGACGAGACCTATAAAAAGTGGCAAAAATGCTTTTAAAACATACGCAATTATTTGCCAAAATGAAAGAAAAATATCTCCAAAGTAGTTGTTAATCATACAAAATCCTCCCTCGTTTAGTATGGTGAAAAACTTTGTATTTTATGACCAAAAAAGCTGGTGTTTTTTTGTGGTGGAAATACAGCGAATTGTGGCGGATTATGTTGAAATCTATAGGTTTTGAAGCTGCCAAATGTATGCGAAAAAATGCATAATTTTTTGACAAAAAATGTTTGACTATATTGTATACAAGGGTATATTATATCTATGATAGCACAAGAATGGTAAGGCTATAGCTATCATCCAATAAGTTATTTTTATAAGTTGTATTATATGTATACAATATACGCGATATGCAAGGAGGAACAAACAATAATGAGAAAAGAATGGGAAGGTTTTATTGGCGGCAGCTGGACTGAAAACATCAACGTTGACGAATTTATTCGTTTAAACTACAAGCCATATGATGGCGATGCTAGCTTCTTAGCAGGCCCAACAGAAAGAACAAAGGAATGTTCTGCTAAGGTTCAGGAATTATTAGTTGCTGAAAGAAAAGCTGGTGGTACTTTAAAGGTTGACGCAAGCAGAATCATGAGAATCAACGCATTCGGTCCTGGTTACATCGTACCTGGTAAGGACGTTATCGTTGGTCTTCAGACTGATGAACCTTTAAAGAGAGGTATTTGCCCATTTGGTGGTATCAAGATGGTAAGAGAACAGGTTGCTGAATTCGGTGAAACTCTTCCAACTGAAATTGATAAGATGTTCGATTACGTAACAACTCATAACGACGGTGTATTCAAGGCATACTCCAAGGAAATGAGACAGGTTAGACACTTAGGTTTAATCACTGGTCTTCCTGATGCTTACGGTAGAGGTAGAATCATCGGTGACTACAGAAGAGCTGCTCTTTACGGTATCGATTTCTTAATCGAAGAAAAGCAGAAGGATCACGAAATGATCGCTTCCAGACACGTAATGAACGAAGAAAACATTAGAACTGCTGAAGAAGTTACAAACCAGATCAGAGCTCTAAAAGAAATCAAGAAGATGGCTGAAGCTTATGGCTACGACATCTCCGGACCAGCTAAGGACGTTAAGGAAGCTATCCAGTGGACTTACTTCGCATACTTAGCAGGTATCAAGGAAGAAAACGGTGCTGCTATGTCCGTTGGTAGAACTTCCACTTTCATCGACATCTATGCTGAAAGAGACTTAGCTAATGGCGTTTACACAGAAGAACAGATCCAGGAATTCATCGATGACTACATCTTAAAGTTAAGAGTAGCTAGACACCTAAGAACTACTGAATACAACGAATTATTCGGTGGTGACCCAATGTGGATCACTGAAGGTATCGGTGGTGTTGGTATGGACGGTAGACACAAAGTTACTAAGAACTCCTTCAGAACATTACAGACACTTTACAACTTAGGACCTGCTCCAGAACCAAACTTAACAGTATTATGGTCCAAGGATCTTCCTGAACCATTCAAGAAGTTCTGTGCTCAGGTTTCCATCGACACTGACTCCATCCAGTACGAAAACGACGACAAGATGAGACCTGCTTGTGGTGAAGACTACTCCATCGCTTGCTGCGTATCCGCTATTCAGATGGGTGAACAGATGCAGTTCTTCGGCGCTAGATGTAACCTTGCTAAGATCTTATTATTAGGTCTAAACGGTGGTAAGGACGAAAGAACTGGCGAAGTTGTAGGTCCTCAGATGGAAGCTGTTGGCGACGGTCCAATCGACTTCGAAGATGCTTGGAAGAGATTCAATGTTTACTTAGAATGGTTAATGGAACTATACGTAAACATCATGAACATCATCCACTTCATGCACGATAAGTATGACTTCGAAAGATCCCAGATGGCATTCTTAAACTCCGAAGTTAAGAGATTAATGGCATTCGGTGTTGCAGGTTTCTCTGTAGCAGCTGACTCCTTCTCCGCTATCAAGTACGCTAAGGTTTACCCTATCAGAGATGAAAACGGTCTAATCGTAGACTTCAGAACTGAAGGCGAATTCCCTAAGTATGGTAACGACGATGACAGAGTAGACGAAATCGCTGTTAAGATCTCCGAAAGAACTATCGAAGAATTAAGAAAGCACCCAACTTACAGAAACTCTGTACATACATTATCCGTATTAACAATCACTTCCAACGTAATGTACGGTAAGAAGACAGGTAACACTCCTGACGGTAGAAGAGCTGGTACTCCATTCGCTCCTGGTGCTAACCCAATGCACGAAAGAGATAGCCACGGTGCAGTTGCTTCCTTAAACTCCGTATCCAAGATTGACTGGGATACTTGTCAGGACGGTGTATCCAACACATTCTCCATCACTCCTGCTGCTTTAGGTAAGGATGCTGAAGATAGAGCTAATACATTAGTTGGTTTATTAGATGGTTACTTCGAAAGAGGCGCACACCACTTAAACGTAAACGTTCTTAACAGAGATCTTCTTGAAGACGCTTACGAAAACCCTGAAAAGTACCCTAACTTAACAGTTAGAGTATCTGGTTACGCTGTAAGATTCAACGCTCTTTCCAAGAACCACCAGAAGGAAGTTATCGCTAGAACATTCCACCAGGGAATCTAATAGCATAGCTTAA
>JAFYLX010000144.1 GCA_017556895.1 Bacillota bacterium
GTCTTGACGGTGGTAACGGTTTCGCAGGTTCCGAAATCACACCTTTCTATGACAGCTTACTTGTAAAGGTAACTGCATACAGCAGAACATTCGATGGTGCTAGAAAGAAAGCTTTAAGAGCACTTTCCGAAACAATGATTAAGGGCGTTAAAACTAACATTCCGTTTATGTTAAACGTACTTAACCATCCAACATTTGCTGAAGGTAACTGTGACACAGGATTTATCGCAAATACTCCAGACCTATTACATTTCGGTAAGGTTGAAGATACTGAACTTAAGGTTATCGAATTCTTAGGCGACAAGTTTGTTAACGGAACTAAGGGCAAGAAGCCTCAGTTCAACGTTCCTGCATTCCCTAAGTTTAAGCCTACTGAATTAGAAGGTTTAAGAGGTACAAAACAGCTTCTTGATGAATTAGGCCCTAAGGCAGTTTCTGAATGGGTTAAGGATCAGAAGAAGCTTCTAATCACAGATACAACAATGAGAGACGCTCAGCAGTCCCTAATGGCTACAAGAGTTAGAACTGTAGATATGGAAAAGATTGCTCCAGCAGTTTCTGTTTATGGTAAAGACCTGTTCTCACTAGAAATGTGGGGTGGCGCTACATTTGATACAGCGTATAGATTCTTAAAGGAAGATCCATGGGAAAGACTAGATACTTTAAGAAAAAAGATGCCAAACATCTTATTCCAGATGCTTATCAGAGGTGCTAACGGTGTAGGTTACAAGAACTATCCAGACAATGCAATTCGTGCATTCGTTAAGGAAGCAGCTAAGTCAGAAATCGACGTATTTAGAATCTTCGACTCTCTAAACTGGCTTGACGGCATGTCAGTAGCTTTAGACGAAACTCTAAATCAGAACAAGATTGCTGAAGCTTGCCTATGCTACACAGGCGATATTCTTGATGAATCAAGAACTAAATACAACTTAAGATACTATGTTGAAATGGCTAAGGAATTAGAAAAGAGAGGCGCACATATCCTAGGTATTAAGGACATGTCCGGTCTATTAAAGCCAATGGCTGCAGAAAAGCTAGTTTCAACATTAAAGCAGGAAATTGGTATTCCAATTCACTTACACACTCATGACACATCCGGTAATGGTGTTGCTACAATCTTAATGGCAGCTCAGGCTGGCGTAGACATTGTAGACGCTGCATTTAACGCTATGTCTGGATTAACATCTCAGCCAGCTCTTAACTCAGTAGTTGCTGCACTTCAGAACTCTGACAGAGACACTGGTATCGAACCAGACAAGATTCAGAAGATTTCCGAATACTGGAGAGATGTAAGACCTGTATACAGCGGATTTGAATCCGAATTAGTTACATCAACAGCAGAAATTTACAAGTACGAAATTCCTGGTGGTCAGTACTCCAACTTAAAGCCACAGGTTGAAAGCTTTGGTCTTGGCCACAAGTTTGACGATGTAAAGAATATGTATAAGACAGTAAATGCAATGCTTGGTGATATCGTTAAGGTAACTCCATCCTCAAAGGCAGTAGGCGACATGGCTATCTTCATGGTACAGAACGACCTAACTCCTGAAAACATTTACGAAAAAGCTGCTGGTATCGACTTCCCAGACTCCATCGTTTCCTACTTCGAAGGTATGATGGGTCAGCCACACGGTGGATTCCCAGAAAAACTTCAGAAGTTAGTTCTAAAGGATAAGCCTGCAATCACTTGCAGACCTGGTGAATTACTTCCACCAGAAGACTTCGATGCTATTAGAAAGCACCTAGTTGAAGATTTAGGCCTAGAAGGTACAGATAGAGAAGTAATCTCCTATGTAATGTATCCAAAGGTATTCGAAGATTACCACAAGAGCCTTGAAACTGATGGCAACTTCAGACATATGGGTTCTGATATCTTCTTCCACGGTTTAGCAGTTGGTGAAACTTGTGAAGTTAAGATTTCTGAAGGTAAGGTTCTAATTGTTAAGTTACACGAAGTAAGAGATGTAGATGCTGAAGGCTTCAGACAGGTTATCTTCGAAGTAAATGGCAACCGTAGAATCATCAAGGTTAAGGACAAATCTGTTACAGTAAATGCTCACAACGCAGTATTATATGCAGACCCATCTAACCCAATGGAAATCGGTGCAAATATCCCTGGTAATATCGTTAAGGTATTAGTTAAGGAAGGCGAAACTGTTGAAGAAAAACAGCCTATCGCAGTAATCGAAGCTATGAAGATGGAAACAAACATCTTAGCTACTGCAAAGGGTATTGTAGAAAAGATTCACGTATCAGAAGGTCAGCAGGTTAAGGCTGGCGAAATGATCGCTAAGCTAGTTTAATCTAAACGGCTATACAAAAACAAAATTAGAGCTCCTCACATGAGGAGCTCTTTTTTATGGCTAAAATTTTTATTTAGTTGAATGCCCTGCGGCAACTAGTTCGTCGATGTATTCATTGATACGTCTTAAACCTTCTTCCAATTCTTCGGCGTGTGATAAAGATATACGGAAAGTATGAGGCAAGTTGAAGCAGTCGCCATGACATACCAGAACGCCCTTTTGATCTAAAAGGTCATCGCAGAATTTTTCTGCCGGAACATCTAAATCATAGTGTACTAGGTATGTAGTCCCGTAAGTCTTTTTAGCGTACTGATGCAAATAAGGGTTTTCTTCAATCCACTTGTCGATGATAGGTTTGTTTTGGTTAACTATAGCTCTTGATCTTGCAAAGATTTTATCTACGTTTTCCATAGCTATTGCAAAAATCCATTCATCGAAAACGCCTCCGCAGATGGAATCGTAAGATCTTCTGTTGAATAATTCCCAGCGAGTTTCAGGATCTTTGCAGATAATCCATCCGCATCTAGTGCCTGCCATAGAATATATCTTGGAAGAGCTTGCTGTAACGATTGCTTTGTCGTACATATCTGCCATTGAAGGCATCTCTTCTTCATCAAGGCCTCTATACATTTCGTCGCAGAGAATCCAAGCGTCTACGGATTTAGCGATTTCTACTAGTTCAAGTAAGTCGTCTTTCTTAATAATTGTACCAGTAGGGTTATTAGGATTTGTGAACATGATAGCCTTTGTATTATTATCTACAAGTTTTCTAACATCTTCGACATTTAGAATCCAGCCTTCTTCTGGCTTTAGATATACATCTCTTACTTCGGCGCCGATGGATTTTGGAATTGAAATATATTGCTGATAGTTAGGAACGATGGAGATTACGTTGTCTTCGGGTTCTACAAGCGTTGCAACAGCAGTCCAGTTAGCCCCAGTACCGCCATGAACCAAAATAACGTCTTCAGGTTTTACTGTATGGTATAACTTTGAAATGGCCTCTCTTAATCTTGGCGTACCTTCAAAGAATCCATATCCTAAGTTCATCTTCTTAAATTCTTCAATAAAGTTATCTAAATCTTGACCGGTAACTTCAAAAAGTTCTTCAACTGTCATTGGAAGAACACAGCTTCCACCTAGGTATACTTCTACTTTATCGCTATTAGCAGCTGGATTTAACCAATTTTCTAGCACAAAGGGTTCTAATTTCATAGTTATCCTCCTTGAAAGTTTTTTCATTTTATACTTAATTCCATATTAAATTAGAATAAACATATTAACAACATATAAATAATAAAATTGTTGAAAAAATATAATATTTTGAACGAGAATTTGTGGTATAATAACAAAGCGAGATGCGAATTAGGAGAGTTAATATGAAAAATAGATTTATTTCGAAAAAATATTGGATGGACACAGAAAATGTTTTTGGAACTATAGGAGAAAAAATCGCTAAGCTTGATGATTGTATAAATTTGAGCATAGGCGATCCGGATATAACAACTGACCCACGAATAACCGAAAGTGCATTTAGGGACGCACTAGAAGGGCATACAAAATATACTCATATCAGAGGACAAGTAGAACTTAGAGATGAAATTCGAAAGTTTTATAAAGAAGAGTATGACCTGGATGTTGCTGATGAGGAAATAATGGTGCTTACTTCAGGATTGTTTGGTATGTATGTTACTCTTCAGGCGGTACTTGATGAAGGTGATGAAGTACTGGTGCAGACTCCATGCTTCTCATCGTACTTCATGCAAGTTAAGATGGCGGGAGGGGTGCCAGTTCAGGTACCTACCTACGAAGAAGAAGATTTCCAGCTTAATTTCGAAAGACTTGAAGAATATATTACTCCTAGAACAAAAGTCATTATAATTAACTCACCATCAAATCCTACCGGTAACTGCCTTTCAGCAAGCACTATGGAAGAAATCGCTAAGATTGCGATCAAACATGATTTACTTGTTATACAAGACGATATATATACAGCGTTTAGTTTTCAAGAAAAGTTCATGCCTATTATGGCAATTCCTGGCATGAAAGAAAGAACTGTAATCGTCAATTCTTTCTCAAAGAACTTCCTTATGACAGGCTGGAGAATAGGCAATATCATTGCTCCCGAATTCTTGATTAAGACAGTGGCAGAGATGAATGAAGCTATTGTATTTTCAGCTCCATCGGTTTCTCAAAGAGCAGCTTTGTTTGCCCTGAAGAATCGAAAAGATATCCAACCCGATATTGTTAAAGAGTATAGGGGGCGTATGGAATATGCGGCGAAACGTATCAATGAAATTCCTTGGATGCGAGTAATTGAACCGCCAAAGGGTAGCTTCTATTTATTTATAAACGTGAAGTCCTTGGGTATGAGCAGCAAGGATGTCTGTGATATGATTTTGGAAAAGGCACATGTTTTATTCCTCCCTGGAAACCTCTTTGGAGATTGCGGAGAAGGATATATAAGACTTGCATGCACGGCAGGAATCGATAAATTAAAAGAAGCATTTGATAGAATAGAAAAAATAAATATATAGTATAAAAGGCGTTGACATATGTAAAATAATAATGTATAGTAGTGTCAAGAATAAGAATCATTCCTAAAAATGAGAATGGAGGTAGCAAGAAGGAAGGTGTTATAGTGACTAAACAGAAAAAATTAGTTTTAGACATTGTATATAATTCACATAAGCACCCTACTGCAGAAGAAGTATTCTTTGAGGCTCGCCTCGCAATGCCTAATATAGCACTTGGAACCGTTTATAGAAATTTAAACGCCCTAGTGGATGAAGGTTTCCTTAGAAGGATAACCTTGGCGGGCACACCAGATAGATTTGATAAGGCCAATTGTGACCACGACCACTTGGTATGCCAAAAATGTGGTAAACTTAAAGATGTATTTCTGAGCGGTATCGCTGATGAAATAAAGGATATTTCAGGAGATGAAATTATTTCTTACGAACTAAACGCATATTACATATGTGAAGCTTGCAAATAGGAGGAATACTTATGAATAGCAACGCGATGTTTAATATTAGCTACGGCTTATATGTTTTAACAGCTAAAGATGGTGAGAAGGATAACGGCTGTATCGTTAATACTCTTCTACAAGTAACATCAACACCAAATGCAGTATCAATTACTGTTAACAAGCAGAATTATACTCATGATATGATTTTAAAGACAGGAAAGTTTAATGTTACAATGCTTTCCACATCTGCAGACTTTGAATTATTTAAGCGCTTTGGTTTCCAGAGTGGCAGAGATGTAGACAAATTTGAAGGTTTCGAAGATGCAAAGCGTAGCGAAAACGGACTGTTATATGTAGCTAAGAATGCAAACGCGTTTTTAAGCGGAGAAGTTTTCCAGACTGTTGATTTAGGCACACATACAATGTTCTTTGCTAAAGTTACAGATATGGATGTACTTTCAGACGAAGAATCTTTAACTTATGCTTATTATCACAAGCATGTAAAACCACAGCCACCGAAGGAAGAAAAGGGCGGATGGCGTTGTAAGATTTGTGGATATGTTTATGAAGGGGATCCACTGCCAGAAGATTTTGTTTGCCCACTATGCAAACATGGTGCAGAGGATTTTGAAAAAATAGAACTATAATCAAAATATTATTTATATGGAGGATTTAAAAAATGAAAGAATTAAAAGGCACTAAGACAGAACAAAATTTATGGACAGCATTTGCAGGTGAGTCTCAGGCGAGAAATAAATACACTTACTTCGCAAGTGTAGCTAAGAAGGAAGGCTATGAACAGATTGCAGCTATTTTCCAGAAGACAGCTGACAACGAAAAAGAACATGCTAAGTTATGGTTCAAGGCTTTAGGCGAATTAGGAGATACAGCTCAGAACTTATTACACGCTGCAGAAGGCGAAAACTACGAATGGACAGATATGTATGCTACATTCGCTAAGGAAGCAAAAGAAGAAGGTTTCGATGCTTTAGCATTCCAGTTTGCAGAAGTAGCTAAGATCGAAAAGTCTCACGAAGAAAGATACAGAAAGCTTCTAAACAACGTAGAAATGAAGAAGGTATTCGAAAAAGCTGAAGAAACTATGTGGGAATGCAGAAACTGCGGTCACTTAGTAATCGGCAAGAAGTCTCCAGAAGTATGCCCAGTATGCGTACATCCACAGAGCTTCTTCGAAGTTAGAGAAGAAAACTATTAATCTTTAATTGTAACTAGTTAATAATTAGGGCTCCTTGTTCAAGGAGCCCTTTTTGCGTAAAGAAACGCTTTATTGAAGGAAAGTGTGTTGACAATGTTGTTGTATGCATTGTAAACTAATATGGTACACAAATTTGAAAAATATATAAGTTTACTATATAGGAGGCTTAAGCGATATGAAATATGAGAGCACAAGAGGTAGCAAAAATTATCAGACAAGTACAAAGGCAATTATTCGCGGCATTGCAGAGGATAAGGGTCTTTATGTCCCAGCTGACATTCCAAAGCTACCACTATCAATAGAAGAAATGAAAGGTATGACTTATCAGCAGATTGCAAAGGAAGTTTTACATTCATATTTTGATGAATATACAGATGAAGAAATGCTTTACTGCATTAATGGTGCATACGACAGCAAGTTTGCGGCGCCAGAAGTTGCGCCAATTGTAAAGGCTGGCGGAGCTTATTTCCTTGAACTATATCATGGCAAGACTGCAGCTTTCAAGGATATGGCCTTATCCATTCTTCCTTACCTGATGACAACAGCATGCAAAAAGGAAGGCGAAACTGATAAGATTTGTATCTTAACTGCTACATCTGGTGATACTGGAAAGGCTGCGCTAGAAGGCTTTGCAGGTGTTCCAGGAACAGAAATCATCGTGTTCTATCCAGAAGGCGGTGTAAGCCAGGTACAGGAAAGACAGATGGTTTCCCAGGCTGAAGATAATACTCATGTATTTGCTATCAAGGGTAACTTTGACGATGCACAGACTGGCGTTAAGAAAATCTTCGCTGATGATGAAATGAAAGAAAAGCTTGCAGCAAAGGGTATCAAACTTTCTTCTGCAAATTCCATTAACATTGGTAGACTTGTGCCTCAAGTTGCATACTATGTATATAGCTATGTTAAGCTAGTTGAAGAAGGAGCACTAAATAACGGAGACAAAATGAATGTTGTAGTTCCAACAGGAAACTTCGGTAACATTTTAGCAGCATATCTTGCAGGCAAGATGGGGGTTCCAGTAGGTAAGCTAATTTGTGCATCTAACGAAAACAAGGTTTTAACAGACTTTATCCGTACGGGAGTATACGATGCTAGAAGAGATTTCCACCTTACAAATTCACCATCAATGGATATCCTTATTTCCAGTAACTTAGAGAGATTAATCTATCTTCTTGCGGAAAGAGATGGAGAGGCTGTTGCGAACTGGATGAAGGCGCTTGACACTGAAAAGGTATACGAAGTTTCAGAAACAGTTAAAAAGGGTCTAGAAGATTTCTATGGTGGATTCTGCACAGAAGATGAGACTCTTGAAACTATCGATAAACTTTGGAAAGAAGAAAAGTACTTAACTGATACACATACTGCAGTTGCATATAAGGTTTACGAGGATTACGTAAAAGAAACAGGAGATAAGACTCCTACTGTAATTGCTTCAACTGCATCCGCATATAAGTTTGCAGAAAGTGTGGCAAAGGCTGTCGGTCTTGACGAAAACAAGGTTAAGGTTCTTGCAAAAGCAGGTGAAAAGGTTACAGGATTTGACTATGTTAAGGCACTTGCAATCGAAACTGGAGTTAGTGTTCCATATGGATTGAAAGACCTTGAGCTAAAGCCGGTTGTACATAACAATGTATGTGAAAAGACTGAAATGGCTGAAGTTGTTTTAGGAGCTTTATAATGGAAAAGAAAAATAAATGGGCGGCAGAATATCTGCCCGCCCATTATGATTTATATGAACGAATAGATTTGGCTAGTGACAAAAGGGCACTTCGCTCCATATTGATATGGTCCATTGTCTGCATGCTTGTGATGGTCGGCTTTGGCCTTTGGAAGCATTCATTCATGGCATCCTTTGATATGGAAACATGGAGAGTACTATTTTGTGTGGTTGCTATGGCCGTAGGTTTACTAGTATATATAGTCCTTCACGAAGCTGTACACGGTCTTTTTATAAGGTTATTTACGGGAGATACTCCATCCTTTGGAATTGACCTTAGTAAGGGTATGGCATATGCGGGAAGTACATGGTTTTTTAGAAAGTGGCCATATATTATCATAGCACTTGCACCAGTTGTTCTTTGGGGAATTATTTTGGAAATATGGCTTAATGATATCGAGGCCCAATATTATTGGTATCTTTATGCTATACAAATATTTAACATCACGGGTGCCGCAGGAGACCTTTATGTTACTTGCAGGGTAATGAGAATGCCGAATGATATTCTTGCAAAAGATACTGGAACAGCCATGGAGTTTTATAGATCGATAGAATAGGACTTCGAAAAATTATAAAGCCGGATAGATATACTATCCGGCTCTTATCGTTGATTTGATTAATATTATTTCATTGCGTTTCTAATTGCGTTTAGAAGTTCGTCGTATGTTTCGTAAGCTGGAACTTCAGGATGATCTGCCTTAATGGAATCAGTACTTCTGAATAAGAATCCGGCCTTTGATGCCTTAATCATTCTTAAATCGTTAAAGCTGTCGCCAGAAGCGATTGTTTCGAAACCAGCAGCCTGAAGCGCTGTTACAGTGCTGTATTTTGAGTCTTCAATACGCATTCTGTATCCAGTGATTTCACCGTTTTCTGCTACTACTAATTCGTTACAGAAAAGTGCAGGATAGCCTAGCTTCTTCATTAGAGGCATAGCAAACTGAGTAAACGTATCACTGATAATTACTACCTGGCCTTCTGCTCTTAGTGTGTCTAAAAATTCCTTGGCACCTGGAAGCGGATCAAGAGTTGCGATTACATCCTGGATTTCTTTTAGTCCGTATCCGTTTTCCTTTAAGATGTTTAAACGGAACTCCATTAACTTATCGTAGTTTGGTTCGTCACGAGTTGTCTTTTTTAGTTCTGGAATACCAACTGCCTCTGCAAATTCTACCCAAATTTCTGGTACTAATACACCTTCTAAGTCTAAACAAGTTAAATACATATCTATTCCCACCTTTACTTTAAAGATTAAATAACTAAATAAAATCATATCTCAATTTCAATTTTTTTACAAGGGGTAATTTAGTAGATTAAAGTACTGCGGTTATGGTATAATTTATATAGTATAGGAGGGATTGTTATGCAATTAGTATTATTGACGGCGTTTGGAGTAGGCGGAGCTACTATAATTGGTGCGTGTCTTGGGTTCATGACTAAAAAAGCATCACATAGTTTTTCGGATATCATAATGGGGTTCGCAGCAGGCGTTATGCTTTCGGCAGCAGTTATTGGGCTTGTTATGCCTTCTCTTGAATATGGAACAAAGCCATATGGCTTAATTGTGACGATTGCAGGCATATTCTGCGGGGCATTATGCTTGAATTTAATAGACAAGTTGGTACCTCATTTACATGGAATTGCAGGAATGAATGGTAGCAGTAGCGAGGGACAGCTTGATAAGATTCTTCTCTTTGTTGTTGCAATCGGTATCCATAATCTTCCTGAAGGTATTGCTGCAGGCGTTAGCTTTGGAACAGAGAATGTCGCAGATGCATTGTTAGTTGCAGGCGGTATAGCTCTTCAAAATATCCCGGAAGGAATGGTAATAATAGCACCAATGCTTGCGGTGGGGGTAAAACCAATGAGAACATTCCTAATTGCGGCGGCAACTGGGCTGATAGAAGTAGTGGGAACATTGGTTGGATTTTTTGCTGTAAATATATCTGTAGCGATTTTACCTTTTGCTCTTGCTTTTGCAGGCGGAACCATGATTTATGTAGTAAGTGACGAAATGATTCCGGAAACTCATGCTCATGGCAACGAAATAGGTGCAACATATGCCCTACTAATCGGATTTTGCGTGATGATTGGAATGGACTATCTGCTTGGATAAGGTATAATGGTATATAGGAATCTGTTTCAGAAAGGACGGAGTTTCAATGAATAAAACTAACGAAAAATATGATGCGTTGTTTACACCTTGGAAAGTAGGTAACGTTGAAATCAAAAACAGAATCGTAATGTGTCCTATGGGTGGAACATCACTATTTGGATGGTTCGAACTTACAGGATGCGGTTTTGATAAGGAAGCCGCAAAGCTTTTCCTAGAAAGAGCAAACAATAATGTAGGATTAATTATTCCTGGTATTGCGCCACTAAGAGATACATTTTGGGGTAAATGGCTATGGCAGAACCCAAAGATGTTCGATGAACTAAAGGTATTTATGGACGAAATTCATAAGACTGGGGCGAAATTATTCGTTCAGCTTACAGCAGGGATGGGTCGTTCATGGGCTATTACTGAACTTGTTGCTCCACTTCACAAAAATAAGATTACAAGGGCGTTAATTAAGCCTATTATAGATACATCTCACGAACTTGCTTGTCCAAGCCCACAGCCAAATAGATGGGCTCACGACATTGAATGTCCGCAGATGACTGTAGAACAGATTCACGAAATCATCGAAGCCTTCGCTAAAACTGCTAAGCTTTGCAAAGACGCAGGTGTTGACGGTGTAGAAGTTCATGCGGTTCATGAAGGATATTTACTAGACCAGTTTGCGATTGAGTTTTTCAACAAGCGTACTGATGAATACGGTGGAAGCTTCGAAAACAGATATCGTTTTGCAGCAGAGGTTGTAAAGGCAATTAAGGAATCATGTGGACAGGATTACCCTGTTTCCTTGAGATACTCCGTTGAATCTAAATTAAAAGATTTCTGTTACGGTGCTATGCCTGGCGAAGACTATGTTGAAGTGGGTAGAGCGATGGAAGAATCAGAAAGAGCAGCTAAGTACCTTCAGGATGCAGGTTATGATATGCTAAATGCTGATAACGGTACATACGACTCCTGGTATTGGGCACATCCACCTATGTACATGCCAGAAAACTGCAACCTAGAAGACGTTGCACACATTAAGAAATTCGTTGATATTCCTGTAGTTTGTGCAGGTAGAATGGATGCAGAAGTTGGTGCTAAAGCAGTTGCTGAAGGCAAGATCGATGGTGTTGGCGTTGCTCGTCAGTTCTTAGTTGACCCTGAGTGGATCACTAAGCTAATCGAAGATAGAATTGAAGATATTAAGCCTTGTATTTGTTGCCACAGTGGTTGTTTTAACTTCTCATCATCCAAAGGGCACGCGAATACTCAGGACTTAACTGATACAATGGGACTTGCACGTTGTGCACTTAACCCACTTACAATGCAGTCAAAGAAATATCATATTGACCCTGCGAAGAAGCAGAAGAATATCGCAGTAATCGGTGGCGGTATCGGAGGTATGGAGGCTGCTATTCTTCTTACAAAGCGTGGTCACAAAGTTACACTTTATGAAAAGACAGACAAGCTTGGCGGCGTATTTATTGCGGCTTCTAGTCCTTCCTTCAAGGAAAAGGATAGAGACTTAATCGCATGGTACATCCGCGAGATTGCAAAACATCCAATCGAAGTTAAATTAAATACAGAAATTAAAGATATAAATGCACTTGGAGCAGACGAAGTGATCGTAGCGACTGGTGCTGTTGCAAAACGCATTCCGGTTAAGGGTGCAGAAACTGCCATTGAAGCGGTTGACTATCTACTTGGCAACAAAGAAGTTGGCGAAAAAGTAGTAGTAGTTGGTGGCGGCTTAACAGGCTGTGAAATTGCATACGAATTATACTTAAAGGGCAAACAGCCTACAATCGTTGAAATGCAGGACGACCTAATTACAACAAAGGGTATCTGCCTTGCAAATACAAGCTATCTACGTGACTACTTTAAGACTTACAAGGTTCCAGTACATCTAGAAACTGGTCTTGTTGAAATCGGAGAAGGCAAGGTTACATTAAAGGATAAGGAAGGCAAGCTGTTTGATGTAGAGGCTGATTCCGTAATCCTTTCTGTAGGATATAATCCAGCTCCAGTGGCTACTAAATCTAAGAACGTACATGTAATTGGA
>JAFYLX010000145.1 GCA_017556895.1 Bacillota bacterium
AACGTCAGAGAATTCTAAAGAACCATTAGTTCTTAGATAGATATCAGAAAGCACGCTTAATGCTGAGAAACCACCATAGCAGTGTCCTGCGTGGCCCTTCTTACCCTGAACGATAATAGCAGGCATTACCTTACCAACTGAACCTAGAGACATAGTTAATGCACCATCCACATCCTTAGTCGGTTCTGGATCGATTAGTAACTTGTAGTCTAAGTTATGTTCTTCTTTTAGTGTTCTTAAAACAGCAATGCCACTTCTCATACCTGCAGAATAGGATTCTTCGTCAGGTACTGGCATAAATAGGATGCTACCTTCTAATGTTCCAGCCAATGCTTCCTTTGCATATTCTTCGAACAGTGTAGCATGGATTGCTAAACCGCCCTTCATATCTGCAACGCCTCTGCCCCAGAACCATTCGCCTGATTCAAGATCAGCTCTAGCTCTATCATCTAGAGGCATCTCTGCAAGCATCTCTTCAAGCTTTGTACCTACTTCGTATGCCCAAGGTTCAGCCTTGCCATACTCTTCTGTAGATACAACATCAAAGTGTCCGCTAAATACTACTGTATCAGCCTTCTTTCCCTTAAGTAACGCATATGGAATCGTTCTTCCATATGGATCATTAGGAATTACATAAGAACCTGTTAATTCAGGATGCTCCTTGAAGTAAGGCATTGAGTTAAAGAAATTTTCAAACCACTTAGCCGGTTCTTGCTCGCCTACTGAACAGCTTGTGCTCTTCATGGCAACTAATTCTGTCATAATTTCTAGTATTCTATTTTCCATATTTTTCTCCTTATGCACTTATTCACATAATAAGGTCATTATAAATAAATGTACCACTTTATGACATTGTTTTCAACCCTTCACTGGAATATATTTGTTTATATTCCACATAAAAGTAAAGACAGTGTTGTTTTTTCAACACTGTCTCCTCTATTACGTATTAATACTTGCCTTCTTCCTTTAGCTTTGCGTACTCGCCTTTTAACATAGAATACTGAACTTGGCTTAATATTCCTCTTTCAGTCTTGTGATGTTCTCTTAAAATACCATCAACGTGGAAACCAAGAGACTCATATAGATGATTACCAACAACATTATCAGTGTATGCCTCAAGCCATACTTTGTTAAGTTTCATTTCTTCAAAAGCATGTCTAACAAGAGCAGCAATCATCTCTCTACCGTATCCTTGATTCTTTTCTCTTAAAGCAATTCTTTTTAGTTCCATCCACTCTGATTCGTAATCAAGGTCGATAATAGCATTGCCAACTATGTATCCATCTTCTTTTCTCTTAACTGCCAGAGTCCAAACGTTTGGATCTGCAAGTTCCTTTTCGTGTTCTTCCGCCGTGTTTGTCCATGTATACATACAGTTTTCCGGAGCAAACTCAATTTCCATCAATGTAGGAATTTCTTCCGTCTTATATGGTTCTAAAATCAATCTATCTGTAGTAATCATCACCAATCACCTTATTTGTTCTTTATTTTAAAGTATCTAAAATTCTTACTGTATCGATAAATACGCCATAACCTGTCTGTGTTGTCTCAAGTCCATACTGAAGCATAGTTAGTTTGCCCATTAGGTCTGTGTATAAGGAAACAACTGCAACCAGTTTTTCGTCTGCGAATACATCGTTTGCAGGGATTTCTTCTGGAGCAACCTTACCGATTACCTTGCCGTTTTCATCGATTGTGCCTCTGCACATTAACTTGATTACGTTGCCTCTTGACTTAGCTGCTTCAATGTCTTCTACAGTTACTTCTTCGATGCCAGTTCTATCAACTTCTACCGGAGTAATTCCTGCATCCATAAGTACATTTAGAAGGATAGTAAGCTTAGCTGTTGCATCCCAGCCCTTAGTATCCATAGAAGTATCTGCTTCCATGAAGCCGCCTTCTCTACCAGCCTTAAGGATTTCATCGTATGGAATTCCCTTGCCCATTTCTTTAAGAATGTAATTAGTTGTTGCATTGAAGATACCTTCAACCTTATCAATCTTGCAGTACTGAAGACAATTGTCTGCCATGTTGAATACAGGAGTTCCCGCCATAACAGTTGTCTCGTAGAAGAAGCATACACCCTTTTCTTTTGCTAGGTCTCTTAGTTCTCTGTAATACCAAACAAGAGGTCCTTTGTTAGCAGAAACAGCGTGTCTACCACGGTTCAATGCACCTCTAATATGATCTGCAGCAGGAAGACCAGTCTCGATGTTTAACGGTGTTAGTTCCAAAACCACATCATAGTCAACTGTGTTAACTACTTCCATTGAATTCATTGTGCTGTAGTATGGGTATTCTGGATTAAACTTACCTTCTTCTTCAAGCTGGCGAGTCGCTTCAACTAAGTCAAGACCTTCCATTGAATAAAGGGATCCTCTTGAGCCAGTTGTAATCGCAACAACCTTCACGTCATAACCAGTTTTAGCCAAAATATCGTCATGAGTCTGGTTTAAAATTCTAGCAAAAGCCTTGCCAGCGATGCCATATCCTAACATTGCTACTCTAAATTGTTTCATAGTTATCCTCCTATTTGTTTCTGCTATTCATTAAATCTAATGATTCCTTGCCTGTCATTTGTTCAATATCTACTCTAACAACTACAGCATTCTTACCAGAGCCAGCCATAGCCTTTTCAAACTTGTGCATATGTTCAGGACATGTTTTTTCACAAAGGATGCGGAAAGCATGAACTTTCTCTTCCTCATCTTCAACAAAACTTGCTTTGCCGAAAACATTAGCACTGCGGTAGAATGTCGTGTATTCTTCTCCTACAATATCGTCCTTGTCTACGAAGTGGAATGATACCTTTGGGTTCGCCTTAATAGCGTCATTCTTGTGTCCGGCCTTTGCTGAGTGGAAATAAATCTTATTACCCTCTCGCACGTGATTTACAGACACAGTATAAGGATATCCGTCTTCTCCCATTACGCCAAGCACGCCGTACATAGTGTCGTCGATAATTTTATAAGTTTCTTCTTCTGATAGTAATTGTTTAAATCTTCTCATTTGTCTAAACATTCTAGCACCTCTTTTTATTATCTTATTTTAATTTTATTTTATAATTCCTATGGTTTTGTCTAATTCTGTCGTTTTTTGTCAGGTAACTGGGCGATAATAATAGCTGCGAACATAATCGCGCATCCCAAATATTCTCTTCCTGCCAATACCTCACCTAAAATCACCCAACCCGCAAGTAATGCGAATACCGTTTCCATAGAAAGAAGTAAGGATGCCGTGTTAGGTTCTGTATATTTTTGTCCAATGATTTGGAAAGTGTAACCTACTGCACATGAGGCTAACCCTGCGTATAAAATAGGAATCGCACTTAGTCTTATATATTCTAAAGTAAATACATCGCCTTCGAAGATAAGTGCCGGAATAAAGCACATTAATCCAACCATTGTAAATTGATAACAAGATAGTTTAACAGGATCATACTTTGCAACAAAATGGTCTACAACATGCATATGAGTGGATGCCGCAATCGCTGCAAAAAGCATAATTACGTCGCCTAGATTAATTCCATCTATACCACCTGTTAAACATAGGAAATACATACCTACAAGGGCAACAGCTACACCAATCCATGTATTTTTAGCCACAGGCTTGTGTAAAAGAAATTTGCCACTAACCGGAGTAATCAATATGTATAAAGCTGTTATAAACCCAGCTTTGCCAACGCTCGTATGAAGAAGTCCATACTGCTGAAGCAGTATTAGTGACATCAAGGCAAGGGCACAGAAAAATGACGCTTTAAGTATACCTTTTTCACTCTGCTTTAAATTTTGAGCTTCATGTTCATTAGCTTTGCTTTTCTGCAAAAATATCACTAATGGAATCATGGACAAGCCTCCTAGGGTACATCTAACTGCAGTAAAGCTTAAAGGACCTAAATAATCCATGCCAGCCTGCTGACTTACAAGCCCCATACCCCAAACGATTGCCGCTAATATTAAAAATATGTTACCTTTACTTATTGTTTTCATATTTTATTATTTTCACACCTTTCATCAATTTTGCATTTTGCACACAAAATTGTAAAACCCTTTTTTTCATTATACCCCTACAAGATGTGCTTTGACAACGAAAAAAAGGGCACTAGCCCTTTTATATTTCAGTGTAATTTTTGAAGCATGATAGATTATAAATATGCTCTAACTTCCTTAACTAAATCATCTTCTATCCTGATCAAATCTTTCGTAATATTCTTCGCCTGCTCGTCAGCGGCCTCATTTTGATTTAGGTACTTATTTAATGATTTAACACCCATATTGCATCCTTCAGTCATAAGGCCTGCAATAGTAGAATCAGACTCATTCATCACAAGCATAGCATTGGTCTTCAACCATGACATGCCTTTAGCCATAGGATTAGGATCCTTACCATCATCGTGGTACTCATCAAGAAGATGTTCTATTCTAGTCGCAAGGTTTTTATGCTTGTCCTTACACTTGTTCAAAGCTTCCTTTAGTTTCTCATCGTCGACATAATCAATTACATCTTCGATTGAAGAAATCCCCATTTTTAC
>JAFYLX010000146.1 GCA_017556895.1 Bacillota bacterium
TGAAAAGGCACAACAGATTGATGGCATCGTGAGTGGAATCGGATCTTCCGTGGGAACTGTTGTTAATTCAATTAAAGGCAATCAAAATGTTGTTTCTGCAGCGACAAGTGTTGTTAATGCAGCAAGCAGCTTTGCAGGTATTGTCAAAAAGGATAAGAAAAAGAAAAAAACAAAATAACAAAATAACAGGGGAAAACTTGGGTTAAGCGAATAGGAGGAGACAAGTTATGAAAGCGACAGGCATAGCAAGACCAGTAGATCCATTAGGAAGAGTAGTTATTCCAGTAGAATTAAGAAGAAGTTTAAACATTAAGACGGATGATTTGTTAGAAGTTTTTGTTGAAGGCGAATACATCATGTTAAAGAAGTACGAAAAGAACTGTATTTTCTGTGGAAGCACAGAAGGTATTGTGGACGTTCGTGGAAAGAATGTATGTAGCACATGCATTGAGGAAATGAAAAATAAATAGTCCAAGTGGAGGATTAAATTGGCAAAGTATATTGTTGAAAAAAGCGGACCGTTAAGAGGCGAAGTTCAGATTAGTGGTGCAAAAAATGCGGTATTACCTTTAATGGCGGCGGCTTTATTAGCTGAAGATGAGTGTGTCATTAGAGACGTACCGAAACTAAGAGACGTAGCATTAATGAAAGAAATTTTAGCTTCATTAGGTTCAAAAATTGAAGATTTAGAAGAAAATATCATATCAATTCATACAGAAGATATTTTATCTACTGAGGCAGAATTTGAACTTGTTAATAAAATGAGAGCATCCATTCTAGTTATGGGGCCGTTATTAGCAAGAAAGGGTAGAGCAAGAATTCCATTACCAGGCGGATGTGCTATTGGAGCTAGACCTATAGATTTACATCTAAAGGGTTTTGAAGCATTAGGCGCAGAACTTGTTATGGGAGACAATTATGTTGAGGCAGTTGCAGGACCACAAGGGTTAATCGGTGAGACTATTTACCTTGACTTCCCAAGCGTAGGTGCAACTGAGAACATTATGATGGCTGCAGTTCTTGCAAACGGTACTACTTATATCGAAAACGCCGCAGAAGAACCAGAAATCGTTGACCTTGCAAACTTCCTAAATAAGATGGGTGCAAAGATCAAGGGTGCTGGTACAGACACAATCAAGATTGAAGGTGTTCAGTACTTAAAGGGAGCTAAACATACAGTTATCCCAGATAGAATTGAAGCAGGTACATTTATGTTAGCTGCAGCTATTACTAAGGGCGCAGTGCATATTTGTAATGCAGTTCCTGACCATCTAAAGCCAGTGATTGCTAAGCTTCGTGAATGTGGTGTTAGAATCGAAGTTGGTGATGACGACTTAATCGTAAGAGGCGATTTAGGTCCACAGGTAGCAACTGATATCAAGACTTTACCTTATCCAGGTTTCCCTACTGATATTCAGTCACCATTTATGGCGTACTTAACTACTGTAGAGGGTGCAAGCACAGTTATCGAGACTGTTTTTGAAAACAGATTCATGCATGTATCTCAGCTTGGTAAGATGGGTGCAAGCATCGAAACTGCAGGTAATAAGGCTAAGATTAAGGGCAATGCACATCTTAGAGGTTGTCAGGTAATGGCTACTGACTTAAGAGCGGGTGCGGCACTTGTTTTAGCAGGTCTAGTTGCAGACGGTAAAACTGAAATCTCCGAAATTTACCACATCGAACGTGGATACGAAAAGTTCATAGAAAAATTCGAAGCTCTAGGCGCAACAATTACGAGAGTAGATGATTAATATTAAGGCGGTGATAATTCACCGCCTTTTTGCATACCTTTCATTAGGGAGGAAACGAAGTGAAGGGGATTGTGCAGGTGATAATATTGATTATTTTTATGTTTATTGGGATTCCGCTAGTTGTAGGTCTAGCTTTTAGTGAGAGAAGTGAAGGCTTTATTATAGATTATTCTAGCCAAAAGATAGAGACTCCAGAGAGGATAAAAGTTTGGAATGAAGAAAAGGGCAAAGTGGAGAAAGTAGATTTCGAGGAATATGTGATAAACGTTGTAGCTAGTGAGATGCCGTCAAATTTTGAGATTGAAGCATTGAAATCACAAGCAGTAGCAGCAAGAACATATGCCATGTCTAAAATTATAAAGTTTGATGAGAAGGAACCCGAATCGCACCCAAAGGCACCCGTTTGTAATACGACCCATTGTCAGGTATATAAAAATAAGAAGACATTGATTGAACTACACGATAAGGGCTGGGAGAAGGATGGGTACGAAAAGGTGAAAAAGGCATGTGAAGAAACAGAAGGAGAAATGATTTATTACAAAGGTCAAATTATAATGCAACCATTGTTCTTTAGTTCTAGTGGCGGCCAGACGGAAAATTCTGAGGATGTATTTAGTGATGAATATCCTTATTTAATAAGTGTATCGAGTCCTTATGAGGAGGGAGCAAGTCATAGGAATGAGAAGAAAACTTTTGAGGCAGAAGAAGTTGCGAATATGTTGAATTCGTCCTATGAGGATAGAAGCACTGGTAAGATAGACTCTTCTAATGTCAAAGTGCTTTCTAGAACGGCAGGAGGAAGAGTTGACAAAATACAAGTTGGTGAAAGTATTTATAAGGGCACGGAGGTAAGAAATGCACTCGGCCTTAGTTCTACTTTGTTTTCCATCGGATTTGACTCTGAAAAAATAGTGTTTACATCTAGTGGATTTGGACATGGGGTGGGAATGAGCCAGTATGGTGCCAATGGAATGGCAAAGGAAGGCAAGGACTATAAAGAAATATTAACCCACTATTATACAGGTACAGATGTATATTAAAGGCAGCTTTGTGCAAATAACCTTGATTTTAATCGTGTCTCTGTTGTATTATGAAAGGGGTGCGCTCTGAATCAAAAAGAAAGAGCGGCAGAAAGGATATACTATGGCAGATCTTAAATATTTAAACAGATTATCAAGGGATTATCCCAATATTAAGGCTGCATCAGCAGAAATTATAAACTTGAAGGCAATTCTTGCTTTACCAAAGGGAACAGAATACTTCTTAAGTGACTTACACGGTGAGCACGAAGCGTTTATTCATATGTTAAAAAGTGCTTCTGGTACTATTAAGATGAAAATCGACGAACACTTTGAACACGTTCTTAGTGAAAGAGAAAGAGACGAACTAGCAGCTTTAGTTTACAATGCAGAAGCTGAAATCGCTCGTAAGAAAAAAACTGAAGTGGATTTCGACGGTTGGTGTAAAGTTTCAATTTATCGTCTAATCACGATTTGTCAGTCTGTGTCAACAAAATACACTCGTTATAGAGTTAGACAGAGACTACCTAAATATATTGACTACAGTATTGATGAATTATTACATGCAGATGATGAAGCTAATAAGACATATTATTATAGTGAAATCATCAACTCTATCGTTGAAACTGGAATCGCAGAAGATTTTATTGTAGAACTAACAGACGCCATTTCTAGACTGGCAACAGATAAATTACATATTATTGGGGATATCTTCGACAGAGGAGCGCATCCTGATACGATTATGGATTTCTTACTTGATTTCCATGATATCGATTTCCAGTGGGGTAACCATGATATCGTGTGGATGGGTGCGGCTGCAGGTAACTGGCCGTCTATCGCAAACCTTTTAAGAATGAACATTAGTTATAACAACTTCGATATGCTTGAAGTTGGTTATGGTATCAACTTAAGACCGCTTGCTACTTTTGCGGAAAAGGTTTACGCAGATGACCCATGCGAATTCTTCAAACCTCACATGCTTGAATACAACAAGTTTGACCAGGTTCCTGAAGCTCTTGCAGCAAAGATGCATAAGGCCATCGCTATGATTCAGTTTAAGGTCGAAGGACAAAGAATCATGGCTCATCCTGAATACAAGCTAGAGAAGAGATTACTTTTAGATAAGATTAACTTGGAAGAAGGAACTGTAGAGGTTGAGGGCGTTAAATGGCCTATGAGAGATACTAATCTTCCAACATTTGACCCTAACAATCCTTATGCATTGACAGAAGAGGAAGAAGAAGTGATGCACTCATTAGTAGCGTCATTCTTGAACTCAGAAAAATTACAGACTCATATTAAGTTCTTATTCAGCCATGGGGCATTATACACTAAGATTAATGGAAATCTTCTATATCACGGATGTATTCCTATGACTGAAGATGGAGAGTTCCAGGAAGTTGAACTGAACGGAAGAAAATACAAGGGCAAAAAACTTATGGATTTCTTAGATGATCAGGTTCGTAAGGCCTATTATTCTAACAAGTCCGAAGAAGAAAGAGACTACGATGCTGACCTAATGTGGTACTTATGGCTTGGTGGAGATTCTCCTCTATTTGGAAAAGCTAAGATGACTACATTTGAAAGACTTTTCATTGCAGATAAGAGCACACATAAGGAATTTACAAGACCTTATTATAAATTAATTAAAGAAAGACCTGCTTGTGAAAAAATCTTAATTGAATTTGGTCTAGACCCATCTAAGAGTAAGATTTTAAACGGACATGTTCCTGTTAAGATCAAAGATGGCGAATCACCAATTAAGGGCGGGGGACTTCTTTACGTAATTGATGGTGGTATCTCTAAGGCATACCAGAAGCAGACTGGTATCGCAGGTTATACATTTATCTTCAACTCTAGATTTATGGCCTTCGCAGAACATAAGCCTTATCAGCCAATTGGAGATGATGGTAATCAGGTGTTCAATTCACCAGTTATGAAGATTGTGGAAACTATGCCAGAGCGTCTTCTTATCTTGGATACAGACCAGGGTGCAGTTCTATCAGAAAAGGTAGACGACCTAAAAGATCTTATCCAAGCTTTCAAATCTGGCGAAATTAAAGAAAAATACTAATTCATTACTAATATAGAGGGACAAACCATGGCAAAAGAGAGAAAGTATATGGGGCTTTCCCAGCATTTATACAGCAACTTCTTCGCTCCTAGAGGGAATGAGAGAATGATTAAGTTAGGGAAAGACATTGCACAGCAGTATCTAAACCCGTTTGATAAATTAATCGGAGTTATAGGCGAGGCGGGTTCTGGTAAGAGCATGCTTATTAAAGGTATGTTCCCAGGCGTTGACCTATGTAATGACGATAATGGTGTGAATATTAGACCTCTTCCTATTCTAGATGTGGATGAAGACGAAGGATTTTATGCTCCTCACACTTACCATTTTGACGTGAGATTCGAAATGGCTTTTACACAACCACATGTACTTGCTGAAGCAGTTCACAAGGCAATTGCAAAGGGAAGAAGAGTAATTATTGAACACTTTGACTTACTGTATCCATTCCTTGAAAAGAATGCAGACCTTTTAATAGGCGTGGGCGAAGAGGTTATCGTAACAAGACCGACTTATTTTGGACCTATTCCTGAAGACATTGCAAAGGTTGTATATACTATCGTTCATTATCGTAAGATGGCACATTCTGCGGAAGACTTGGTTGAACATTGTATGGACCCAGAGCTTTTTGCTAAATGCTATCATGGAGACATAAAGAGAGGTTTTTCTCTTGGATTTAAAGAGGAGCCGAATATTGACCTTTACGCATTAGAGAAGGACGTAAAAGATCATATTGCTGCAGATTATTCTATAGATTTCCTAGACGAAGAACACATTATGATCGAACACGTAAAACATCCCTGCACCGGACCTAGAATACATGTGCGTTCGACTGGTGAAATAGAGAACTTTAGATTACTAAAGACTTTGTATTATGATCCTTCACAGGAAATGTATTTAATTATCGGGCTTGTTGGTGAGGACTTAGGACGAGAAATTGCTGACTTAAATGAAATTAAGATTGCGAGATAAAAAAGTGAAGACTATTAAAGCAGAAGATATAACAAGGGTTGTAAAGGAATTATGTATGGAGGCAAATTATCATCTTCCTAAAGATATGAAAGATGCTATTTGTGCTTGTAAAAATGAGGAGCCTTTTGCAATCGCTAAAAATATACTAGAAAAAATCGAAGAAAACTATACTATTGCAGATGAGGACAACGTTCCTATCTGCCAGGACACAGGCCTTGCACTTGTCTTCCTTGAGGTTGGACAGGACGTACATGTTGAAGGGAATATTAGAGCGGCCGTTGACGAGGGTGTTAGACAGGGGTATACAGAAGGATATCTACGAAAATCTTGTGTAAATGATCCTTTTGATCGCGTGAATACTAAAGATAATACCCCCGCAGTTCTATATACTGAACTAGTTGAGGGTGACGAACTTAAGATTACCGTTGCACCAAAGGGTTTCGGCAGTGAGAATATGAGCCAGATTAAGATGCTCAAGCCATCTGATGGCCTTGAGGGTGTGAAGCAGTTCATACTAAAGGTTGTAGAAGAAGCTGGGCCAAATCCTTGCCCGCCAATAGTGGTTGGTGTAGGTGTTGGAGGCACTTTTGATAAAGCGGCATATCTAGCAAAGAAAGCCCTACTTAGACCGGTTGACGAGAGAAATCCACAGGAGTTCTATGCAAACCTAGAAATGGAAATGCTAGAAAAAATCAATGCGCTTGGCATTGGACCTCAGGGATTCGGAGGCAAGACTACTGCTATCGCCGTTAATATTGAGAGCCTGCCAACACATATTGCAGGATTGCCATGTGCAGTTAATATTAACTGTCATGCTACTCGTCATAAATCAGCAGTTTTATAAGGGGTGGATTCTATGGAAAAGCATATTACAACGCCGCTTACGGCTGAAAAGACAAAAGAACTTCGTGCAGGAGATAACGTACTTATTAGCGGAATTATATATACGGGACGAGATGCTGCACATAAACGCCTTGTAGAACTTATAAATGAAGGCAAAGAACTGCCCGTAGATTTAAGAGATCAGATTATCTATTATGTTGGACCTGCTCCTGCAATGCCCGGACAGGCTATAGGATCAGCAGGACCGACTACGAGCTACAGAATGGATGCTTATGCACCAGCACTACTTGACCTTGGGTTAAAGGGAATGATAGGTAAGGGAAAGCGCTCCACAGAAGTAGTAGAGTCTATGATTAAAAATGAAGCAGTTTACTTTGGGGCCATTGGTGGAGCAGGTGCACTACTTTCAAAATGTATCAAAAAAGCAGAAGTGGTGTGCTATGAGGATTTAGGCGCGGAAGCTATTAGACGATTAGAAGTTGAGAATTTGCCTGCTACAGTAATAATAGATAGCCTTGGCAACAACCTTTACCAGTTAGGTAGAGAACAATATTTATCTATGGAGAAATAATAATGTTTGCAAACATCAAAACTGACCAAAGCATAGGGGTGCCTATATACAAACAGATAGGTGATTGTATACAGACTGCTGTGGATAGTGGGATGCTTCCGGCAGGATATAAGTTACCGACTGTTAGAGAACTTGCCGAAGAAATAAATATTTCTACCGGTACTGTTAAGCATGCCTACGAATATTTGGAACAGCTCGGTGTTATTGAGATGATTCAAGGTAAGGGGTCTTTCGTACTAGGAACAGAAGAAGACAGTTTCAGCAGAAAAGATAAGGCTATGACAGCTATGGACGAACTCTTTGCTAAGCTTGAGAAACTAGGCTTTACCCCTAGGGAGATGGAAATCTATATCAACCTAAAGCTTAAGGGCCTTGAAGAAAAGTATGATTTCGTAAAGATTGCGGCAATTGACTGCAATCCTGAGTCATTACAGATTATCGAAAGACAAATTTCCCAAATTGGTTATGCAGAGACTGCAGTTTTTGGTCTTAATCATTTGCCGGAAATTGCAGAAAAATTGAATACTGATTACGATTTAGTTCTTACTACTTCTACACACTTCGGAGAGGTAGAGCCGTTCATCAAGAACCAGCAGAATCTTGGTATTATGGCTTTGATGCCTAGCACTAGAACTGTAATAAAACTTGCCAAGATTCCGGAACTATGGAATGTCGGCATAGTGTGTGCGAGTGATACCTTTGCGAGAGTTGTAAGGGACAATTGTATGGTTATCGGAGACTGGGCAGAGCGTATGGGAACGCAACTATTTGGTAATCCACAGAAACTAAAAACTTTCCTGAAAAACAAGGATGCAATAATTTTGCCAGAAGGCTATGATGCCTTTGCTTCGAGAGAAGAAAGAGAATTGATTAGATATTTTGAAAACAGAGGCAAAACTGTGGTATTATATGACTATAAAATCGATAAGGGTTCTTTTATGTATGTAGAGGCCCTAATCAAAAAATGTATCAATAATAAACGCAGCTTATAGTGACATTAACAATCATAGTTGGGTGAGAAGGAGGCTTATGTTATGGGCGTTTTAATTTTGAATAGAGAGCAGATTAAAGAAGTAATAGACATGAGAGAGGTAATTGAGAAGGTTAGAGGTGTATATCAGCTAAAATCTCAAGGACAGACAGTTATTTGGCCGCTAGTTAATCACGAATTTGATGAAGCGGACGCCGCTATGGATATCCGTTCCGGATATGTTAAAGGAGAACAGCTTCACGGCCTAAAGATGTTAAATAACTTCCCTCATAATGTGGAAAAAGGCTTGCAGCCTTTTAATGGAATAATGCTTGTATATGATTCTGACACTGGTATTCCTATAGGAATTATGGATGCTTCATATATAACTTGTATGAGAACTGGTGCTGCCGGTGCACTTGGGGTTGATACACTTGCTAGAAAAGATGCTAAGAACTTGATGCTTCTTGGTGCAGGAAAACAGGCTCCTTTCCAGATTGCCGCAACATTGATTTTAAGACCTGAACTTGAAAAGGTGTACATAGTAGACCCAGTAAATTATCCTCAGGCACAGGGTCTAGCGGATAGAATCAAAGCTCAGCTTAAGGACGAATTCAAAGTAGACGCGGACAATGTTGAATTCATAGCAGAAGAATCAATAGAAAAAGCTACAAGGGAAGCTGATGCAATCATCACAGTATCTAGAGCTATGCAGCCGATGATTATGAAAGAATGGGTAAAACCAGGAACACACTTAAGCTGTTTAGGATCTGATATGGAAGGTAAGCAGGAACTTGATCCAAATGTACTCGTAGGAGCAAAAATCTATACTGATGACAAGAAGCAGTGCATCAGAGTAGGCGAAATAGAACTTGCGCTTAAGGCAGGCATCATCACAGAAGATGCTATCGTAGGCGAGTTTGGAGACTTATTGAGTGGAACTGTAGTAGGCAGAGAAAACGACGAAGAAATTACTATGTTCGATGCAACAGGACTATACATTTTAGACTTAGTAGCGGCAAAGGTTGCCATCACAAAGGCAAAAGAAGCAAATATGGGCTTAGAAGTCGAAATGTAAATATAGATCAGAGAAAGTTAAAGACTAGTATTAGGAGGAAAAGAGTATGAAATTAGCATGGTTTGGAGTAGAAGAATGGTTAAATCCAATGGATTCATTAGCAAAGATTAACCTAGGCAGCAGCTGCGTAAAGGCTATCACTATGGACGAACTATTCAGAGTAACAGGAGAAGACCAGGCAGCATTCATGAAGGATATGGAAACAATGAGCTTACATTATCATCATGGTGACGCAACAGGCTCTCCAAGAGTTAAGGCTGCAGTAGCAGGTATCTATCCAAAGGGTGATGTTAAGCCTGAACACGTAATGATGGTACACGGTGGTACAGGTGCTAACGATATCGTTATTATGGGATTATTAGAACCAGGTGACAACTGCGTAGTAATTAAGCCTTCATATCAGCAGCACTATGATATTTCAAAATCAATCGGAATTGAAACTAGAATCGTACATTTAGAAGAAGCGGAAGATTACAAGTTAGATTATGAAAAACTTGAAGCAGCATGTGACGAAAACACTAAACTTATCGTTCTAACTAACCCTAATAATCCTATCGGTATTACTCTATATGAAGAAGGTCTAGGCAAGATTGTTGAAATCGCTAAGAAGTTCGATGCGTATATCTTATGTGACGAAATGTATAGAGGTATGGACGAAACTTATATGCCTTCTATTATGGACTTCGGATATGATAAGGCTATTTCAGTAAGCAGCTTATCAAAGATGTTCTCCATGGCTGGTACTAGAATTGGTTGGATTATTTGTAAGGATCACGAAGTTTACGAAGAATTCAAGACAAGAAGATCATATAACACAATCTGCTGTGGTATTATCGATGAAATCATCGCTTCTATCGCACTTGAAAACTATGAAAAGATGTGGGCAAGAGCTAGAAGCATTTTAGCACCTAACAAGAAGATTGTTGAAGATTGGGTAAAGACTCAGCCACACTTAAGCTTAAAGGGCGATGCTAAGGGTACTACTTGCCTAATTAAGTATGACTACGATGTAGATTCTGAAACTTTAGCAAAAGACGCTATGGAAGACGAAAGAAAGATTCTATTCGTGCCTGGTGACTACTTCGATGAACCTGGAACTATCCGTGTTGGCTACGGTGCATTTGGAGATCCTCAGAAGTTAATTGACGGTCTAGAAGCATTCGGCGAATACCTAAAGAAGTGGGAAAAATAGCCTTATTAAGTCAATAAAGAGCAATAAGAAATATAAATGGGACAGATGTAAACTGTCCCATTTTTGTGTCTTATTCGCCTATTTCTTTTAACTCTTCATACTTTTTGTGTATGTCTTTTAATTTTTGAATAACTCCAATCTTCTGTGGGCAGTGACCTTCGCAGTTGCCGCATTCTACACAGTTTGTGGCATTTGGTCCAAGTTTTTCGTACTCTTTTGATAGTGATCCCCAGATCCAATGGAATCCCTTTGCAGCGGCTTCATTATACCAAGCAAAGATTTTTGAGATTTTAATCTCTGATGGGCATTCGTAACAGTAGTCGCACGCTGTACAAGGAACGATAATGTCAGCCTGTAGTTTAGAGGCAGCTGCTGGAATTGCTTCTAATTCTACTTCTGTAAGAGTATCTTTAGAGAAAGTTTCGATATTTTCCTTCATCTGCTGAAGAGAAGACATGCCGGATAGTGTGCAAACAACACCCTCTAACTGTTCAACGAATCTAAGGGCATAAGAAGCACCTGTTGCAGGCTCTTTGCCCACAGCCTTAGTGGCTTCTGCTAAGATGTCTTTAGCTTCCTGGCTAGGAAGGTTTGCTAGCATACCGCCTCTAACTGGTTCCATAATGATGATTGGCTTGTTGTATTTTCTTGCGATTTCGTATAGTGCCTTAGCTTCTTTATATTCCCAGTCAAAGTAGTTGATCTGAAGCTGTACAAATTCTAAGATATCACCGTATTTTGAAAGAATTTCTTCTAATAATGCAGGTTCACAGTGTGCAGAGAAACCGATGTGTTTAGCACGGCCTTCTGCCTTTACCTTTGCCATGAATGAAACTAAATCTAGCTTTTCGATGTTGGGCCAACCTTCTTCGTCAACATTGTGTAGAAGATAAAAGTCGAAGTATTCCACGTTACACTTTTCTAGCTGCTCAGCGAAGATTCTTTCCGCATCTTCTACTGTGTCGCAAAGCCAAGTAGGAAGTTTATCGGCAAGCATATAAGTATCTCTTGGATATTTAGAAATTACCTTTCCGCAGAAGTTTTCGGATTCGCCCTGATGATAGCGATAAGCAGTGTCGAAGTAAGTAATGCCGCCTTCAAAGGCTTCAGCTACCATTTTTTCGCCTTCGATGTAGTCTATATTTCCTTCACTGTCCATTGGCAAACGCATTGTACCAAATCCTAGAGAAGAAAGTTTGATGTCTTGAAAATCATTATATCTCATTGAAAGTTCCTCCTAATCTACTCCCATCATATCATATTGAAGTTTTAGCGTAAATAGGATAAAATACTGTAAATTGCATTCAAAATTGACGAAAAGAGAAGAAAAAAATGACCGAAAAAAGAAAAGGTGAATTACAGATGCTAGCTTGTGCTGTCATGTGGAGTATAAGTGGCATTATGATCAAATACATAGACTGGAGTCCCCTCGCGATTGCTGGAGGAAGAAGTTTAATTTCTGCAGGTGTAGTGGTGGTATTTATGCTTGCTACAAAGATGAGACCTGTGGTAGATAAAAATGTGGCTTGGGCTGGTGTGACGCTTTTTGGCTGTGTTACGTGCTTTGTTACAGCGAACAAGATGACAACGGCGGCAAACGCAATTGTACTGCAGTATATAGCCCCGGCTTTTGTTTTAATAATATCGGCATTATTCCTTAAACATAAACTGAAGAAAATGGAAGTTGCCATCGTTGCTAGTACCTTCATTGGAATAATCTTATTCTTTGTGGATGAAATTGACTTTGGCGGTATGCTTGGCAATTTAATAGCAATATGTTCGGGACTGTTTATGGCAATAATGTTTGTTTTCAATGGCAAACTTGCGTTAGAGGCCAGAATGACTGGAATCTTGATAGCGCACTTGCTGACGGCAATAGTTGGTATTCCTATAGGGTTTGCGACATATGAAACTATAATAACGACTCAAGATATCGTATTGATACTTATCTTAGGGATAGTACAGCTAGGAATTCCATATGTACTATATGCTCTTGCAGCATCCAAGATAAGCCCGCTTAGCTGTTCATTAATTGGGATGATAGAACCGCTTTTGAACCCGATTTGGGTAGCTGTTTTCTATGGAGAGGTTCCAGGGTTCTTTGCTCTAATTGGAGGTATAGTGGTAATTGTTTCTGTTGTTATCTACAATGTATGGGATGAAAAACAATCACAAGTGGGGTTGTCTTAACAATTTTTTTATGGTAGAATAAGTCATCTTGTATACTGTTACTGAATTTTCTGAAAATTTACAACGAATTTACGAGACACTAGAAAATTTATAATGGTATGCTTAATTTTATAGAAAGTTAGAGGGACTAAAAATGGAAAAGACTCTAGAGAAAAAATACGGACTCCTTACCGCTATATGTGTTGTAGTTGGTACTGTAATTGGTTCTGGTGTATTCTTTAAAGCGCAGACTATTCTTCAGAAAACTGAAGGTAATATGTCACTAGGTATCGTAGCTTGGATTATCGGTGGTTTAATCATGATTTCATGTATCACTGCATTCGCAATCATGGCTACAAAGTATGAAAAAAATAACGGTCTTGTTGACTATGCAGAAGCTACAGTTGGCACAAAGTACGGATATTACATCGGCTGGTTTATGGCTACAATTTACTATCCTACATTGACTTCTGTACTTGCTTGGTTAACAGCTAGATATACATTAGTATTCGTTACAACTGCATTCCCTAATATTACATTAACTGTACCTGCTGATCAGGGCGGATGTATAGTGGGTCCGGAATGTATGGCATTATCATTATTCTTCTTATGCTTCGCATACTCCATCAACACATTAGCACCAAGAATTGCTGGTAAATTCCAGGTTGCTACTACATTTATCAAGATGGTACCACTTCTACTTATGATGGTAGTAGGTACAATCGTTGGTTTAGTAGGCGAAAGCGGAACTTTAGCAGAAAATATGGCTCACGTTGGTACTTCCACTGCAGGTACAGGTAGCTTATTATTCGCTGCTGTAGTTGCTACTTCCTTCGCATACGAAGGTTGGATTATCGCAACTTCCATCAACGCTGAATTAAAGGATGCTAAGAAGAATCTTCCAATCGCATTATTAGTAGGCGGCGTAATCATCATGGCAATCTACTTATTCTACTACATCGGCGTAGCAGGTGCTGCTAGTGTTGATCAGTTAATCAACGAAGGTGCAACAGCTGCATACTTAAACTTATTCGGAACAAAGTTTGGTAACATCCTAAACTTATTCGTAGCTATCTCTTGCTGTGGTACTCTTAACGGCTTAATGTTAGCTTGTACAAGAGGTTTATACGCATTAGCAGCTAGAGGAAACGGTCCTAAGCCAGAAGTATTCGGACAGCTTGACAACCAGACTAATATGCCAAACAACGCATCAATCGTAGGTTTATTACTTTGCGGTTTCTGGTTCATCTTCTTCTATGGTGCAAACCTTGCTCCAATTAACTGGTTCGGTTACTTCGGATTCGACTCTTCCGAATTACCAATCATCACAATCTATGCTATGTACATCCCTATCTTCATCATGTTCATGAAGAAGGCAACTGATGTAAGCACATTCAAGAGATTTGTGGTTCCATGCTTAGCTTTAGTAGGAAGCGTATTCATGGTATTTGCAGCATTCTATGCACATGGTTTAACTCCATACTTAAATGCAAAGGCTGCAGGCGGATTTGCTTGTCCAGTATTATTCTACCTAATCTTATTCGTAGTAATCGAGATTATCGGTGGTTACTTCTTAAAGAAGTCTAGCAAATAAATAAAAATAAGAACGTTTGAGGGCTGTCGCACAAAGTTGACTTACTAAGTTGACTGGGGCGACGGCCCTTTTGTTTTATACTATAGTAAAAATAAAAGAGTAATTGACATATGACGAAAACGGAGTTAAGATATAAATGTAAATGGCATATGACATAAACGGAGGTGATTACATGCCAAGACCTAGAAAATGCCGTAAGGTATGTTGCATGCCTAAAACTACAGAATTTAGTCCCAATACTTGTCATGATAATCAAAGGGTTGTATGCATGACGGTAGACGAATACGAGACTATTAGACTTATCGATAAAGAAGGGTTTTCGCAAGAAGAATGTGGTGCATATATGAATGTTGCTAGAACTACTGTGCAGCAGATTTATAACAATGCACGCAAGAAGCTTGCAGAGGTAATAGTCGAAGGTTGTAAACTTAAGATAGAAGGCGGCGACTACAAGGTATGTAGCGGCGAAGAAAAAGTATGTAAATGTGGCGGATGTGCTAAACACAGATGCCAGATATAAAAGGGAGGATATAAAATGAAAATTGCAGTAACACACGAAAACGGTCAGATTTTCCAGCATTTTGGACACACTGAAGAATTTAAGGTTTATGAGGTTGAAGACGGCAAAGTTGTAAAGGCTGAAGTAATGGGATCAAACGGATCCGGTCACGGAGCACTTGCAGGCTTACTATTTAACAACGGTATCGATGTACTTATTTGTGGTGGTATCGGCGGTGGTGCTCAGAACGCTTTAGCACAGGCTGGTATCAAATTATACGGTGGCGTAGCAGGAAACTGTGATGCTGCAGTAGAAGCGTTACTTGCGGGCAAACTTGACTACAATCCGAATGTAAGATGCAACCATCATGACCATGAACATGGCGAAGGACACTCATGCGGAAGCCATGGAGATGGACACTCTTGCGGCAGCCACGGAGGCGGTCATTCTTGTGGCGGCAACTGCGGACACTAACTGAAAATGAATTTATTTAGCGGCCTTTTTGTAGGTCGCTTTTTTATACAAAAAAGTATATATTTTTGTGAAAAAATGGAATAAGCTTGTGGACAAATGTAGTGATACAATGTATAGTATTGTTATAATACACTTATGAGGTGAGTTATGGAAAA
>JAFYLX010000147.1 GCA_017556895.1 Bacillota bacterium
ATAGTTCAGCTTACTATCCAAAAGAAGGAGTTACAGGCTAAGAACGCAGAGCTTATTAAACTAAAAGAGGATCTAACTTCCGAAATGGACTTTATAAATTCTGCAGAGTATATAGAACAGCAAGCACGTAAAGACTTAAGAATGATAAAAGAAAACGAACTTTTATTCATAGTTGATGACGAGGAAGATAAGGAATAAAAATGGACAAGCTAAAGATAAAGGAAGCCATCGTAGTAGAAGGCAGAGATGATACGGCTGTACTGAGACAGGTGACGGACGCTCTGATTATAGAGACTCACGGTTTTGGGATTGCCAAATCAACTTGGGAACTACTGGAAAAGGCATATAAAGAGAAGGGGCTAATAGTCCTTACGGACCCTGATTTTTCTGGGGAAGAGATTAGAAAGAGGATTGTTAAGGCCTTTCCGGATTGTAAACACGCATATATGCCAAGAAAGAAGGCAATAAAAAAAGGCGATATAGGCATCGAGAATGCTACGCCGGAGGATGTAAAAAAGGTACTAGAAAAGGTTTGCACTGTGAAGAAAGACGCTCAGGATATATTTATTTTGGGTGATTTAGATAAGGCAGGCTTAATTGGAACACCGGAGGCAAAAGAACTTAGAGAAAAGGTTGGCGCCATCCTTGGTATTGGATATGGTAACGGCAATGCGATGCTCAAGAAGTTAAATAGCTTCGGCATAACAAGAGAAGATTTTGAAAAAGCAGTAGAAGAAAGTAAGAGATAGGATATGAAGTTATACGAACCTTCAACGATAAAGAGAATAAGAGAGGCTCACGGATTTAAGTTTTCCAAGAGCTTAGGACAAAACTTTTTGACTGATAAACATATCATCGACCAGATTGTTGATGGTGCAGATATTGGTCCGGAGGACCTAGTAATCGAAATTGGCCCAGGGATTGGGGTTATTACATATGAGGCGGCGCAACAGGCCAAAAATGTAATCGCGGTAGAAATCGACAAATCCCTTCTTCCAATTTTGGAAGAGACGCTAGGAGAGTTTGATAATGTAAGAGTAATCAATGAAGACATTTTGAAACTCGACTTAAATAAGGTAATTGAGGAAGAAGGATCTCCAAATGTAAAGATTATGGGTAACCTTCCTTACTATATTACGACTCCAATCATCATGAAGATTCTTGAAGATGGAGTTAAGGCTGATAGCATCACTATTATGATGCAAAAGGAAGTTGCCGACAGAATTAAGGCGGCTCCCGGTGGCAAGGAATACGGTGCGCTTTCTGTAGCGGTTCAGTATTATTGTACTGTAGACAAGGTGGCAAGCGTTCCTAGATCTGTGTTTGTACCGCAACCAAACGTAGACTCTGTAGTTTTAAGACTAAACATTAGAAAAGAAAGACCTGTAGAACTAGATAACGAGGCACTTTTCTTCGAATGTGTTAAGGCAGGCTTTGGACAGAGAAGAAAGACACTATTGAATTCACTACAAAATGTAAAGGGAGCTACAAAAGAAATTGTAGTAGAAAGCTTGGAGGCTGCAGGTATAGCGGCAAACAGAAGAGCAGAAACATTAGACCTAAATGAATTTGCAAGAGTGGCTAATGAGGTGAACAAGAGACTATGAAACAGCACAAAGAACACAAAGAACATAGAGAGATAAAATTCGATACCTTCGGTAAAATCGATAAGGCGATGGAAGAAACCTATCATGAAGTGGAGAATATGTCCTTTGAAGAGATTACAGAGAAGGCGCTTCATACCAGCTTCTTCGAAGCCGCAATTTGGGCAATCGTTCTTAACTTAATAATCGAGACTTTAGGCAGATTCTCTACCACATCATTACTAGGAGGAATACAGTTCGTTTTCGAAGATCCAATCGTATTCTTCTACAACACATTGATTATTTTTGCGACTCTAGTAATCGCATCACTATTTAAGAGAAGAGTTTTCGTCTTCGTAATCGTATCCATCTTCTGGCTGGCGATAGGTATAGTGAATGGTGTCATACTACTTAACAGAATGACTCCATTTACGGTAAAAGACCTTAGTAACCTTGAAGACGGGGCCACTATCGTAACTAACTATCTGGAAATCTGGATGATAGTAGTGGCCGGTATTGCAGTTGCTTTAGCTATTGCAGGGCTAGTTCTTCTATTTATCAAGGGGCCTAAAAAGGCTACTAGAGTTAAGTGGAAGAGAAACCTAATCGCGGTACTTCTAGTTATTGCAACGACTTTCGGTGCAACATCCGTAATGATCAATACTAACAGAGTAGAAACTTTCTTCGGTAACCTTGCCTACGCTTACAAAGACTACGGTGTGGCATACTGCTTTATCAATACTTGGCTAAACACAGGTATCAGCAAGCCTGAAGGTTACAGCGAAGAAATGATGCTTGATATTTTCAACCAAGACGAACTTGGTGATGACAATATGATGCTTCTAGAACAGAAAGATGAGGATGAAGAGCATCCAAATATCATCTTCCTTCAGCTAGAATCCTTCATCGACCCAGAGGGCATCAACACTATCGAAGTTGATGGAGAAACTTGTCCTAACTTTAGATACTTAGTAGAAAATTATCCGTCCGGTGAGCTTACAGTTCCAGCTTGTGGTGCGGGTACTGCAAACGTAGAGTTTGAAGTAATGACTGGTCTAAGCGTTAAGTTCTTTGGACCAGGGGAATATCCATATAAATCAGTACTAACAGAGAATTCAACAGAAACTCTAGGATTCGACCTAAAGAGTCTAGGATATTCTACTCACGCGGTTCACAACCATAGAGGCGTTTTCTATAACAGAAATACAGTATTCGCCAATATGGGTATGGATACTTTTACGAGTATCGAATATATGAATGATGTTGAAAAGACTCCTAAAAACTGGGCTAAAGACGACCTTTTAGTAGAGTGTATGACAGACTGCCTTGACTCAACAGAATCAAGAGATATGATCTATACTATCTCCGTACAGGGTCATGGTCAGTATCCTGGAGAAGAAACTTTAGAAAATCCTAAACTAAAGGTAACTAAGGCTCCAACAGAGGAACTAAAGTGGAAGTTCGAGTACTACGTGAACCAGATCCACGAAATGGACCAGTTTATCAAGAGACTAACAGATACACTAGCTGCTTACGATGAACCGGTAGTTCTAGTAATGTACGGCGACCATATTCCAGCTATCGACTTAACTGAAGAAGCACTAAATAACGGAAACCTATATGGTACAGAATACGTAATTTGGAGTAACTTTGGTCTTTACGCTGATGATGAAGACATGTACACATATCAGCTAGCATCTCACGTTATGGACATGCTGGATATGCAGGTTGGTACAGTATTCACATATCAGCAGAATCATAAGAACAGCGAAACTTACCTAGCTGACCTTAAGGCTATCGGCTACGATATGCTTTACGGTAAGTACTACATGTACGGCGGCAACAACCCATTTGAACCAACGGATATGAGAATGGGTGTTAAGGAAATCAAGATTGACGAAGTAGTTAAGATTGCCGATAGATACTATATCAAGGGACAGAATTTCAATGAGTACAGTAAGGTTACTTTAGATGGAAAGACTTTGAAGACTATCTATTTAGGCACTAACATCTTAGGTTTACAGGAAGAAGTAGACCCAGAAGACGTAGTTAATATGAAAGTCAGTCAGGTTGAAAAGAAGACAAACGAAATCATGAGTACTACAGAATAATTTTGTAACATTATATGATTGTTACGGTATATATGTAGTGAAAGGAGTGCCACATGAAAAACATATACACAGAGAGATTGTTGTTAACACCATGGCAAGCCACTTGGGAAGATGCGGAAGGCTTATATGCCTATGCAAAGCACCCAGAAGTAGGTCCAAATGCAGGATGGCCTCCACATGAAAGCGTAGAAGCATCTATGGATATCCTTACCGAACTTTTCGTACCTAGCACTGCATGGGCAATTAGAGAAAAGGATACGGGTAGAATCGTTGGTCACATCAGTCTTGACGACGATAAACGTAGAGAAGACGTTAACAGCAAGGAAATGGGTTACAATCTAGCCTATGATTGCTGGGGCAAGGGTTATATGACAGAGGCTGCCAATGCAGTAATGGACTACGGCTTTGAGGAATTCGGGCTAGTAGTTATGTCAATCTGCACAGGCCCTGACAACAAGCGTTCCCAGAGAGTTATCGAGAAATGTGGTTTCAAGTTTGAGGGAATCCAGAGAAGAGGTTACCACATCCTAGACGGAACAGACCGCGATAATTTGGTTTATTCTATTCTTAGGGAAGAGTGGGAAGAACTGCGAGCTAAAAAATGAAGACATTTGCAGAAAAAGTGCGTAGCACTATAACGTATCTAGTATTAATCATAGTTATTACATTGGTAGCTTTGCTCCTTGTAAAACTATATAAATCCATGGCTTCATACGTAAGGATGTCAAAAATTGTGACAATTATGTTGTTTGCTCTTGCTCTTGACTGCGTACTAATCTGGTGGATGATAAAAGTATGGCTACCGGAAGATGTTTCGGAAAAGATTGAAAAAGACATAGAAGACTACAATAATTGTAACGATGATGAGCTTTAATGCATAGTATATAGAGGACGGAAAACGTCCTCTATTTTTTTATGCGGGAGAAAGATGATGATATATTTAGACAATGGGGCCACGTCCTTCCCTAAACCGAAGGGAATGTTAATGGCGATGGAAAAATGCATGATGGAATACTGCGGTAATCCTGGAAGGTCTGGACATTATATGTCCATGAAGACGGGAGAGGAAGTTTACCATGCCAGAAGAAAGGTCTCTAGTCTATTTAATATAAAGAATCCACAGCAGTTGATTTTTACCAAGAACACGACTGAGGCTTTGAATCTTGGCATGAGGGGACTGCTCAAAAGGGGCGACCACGTTATAACGACTGCTATGGAGCATAATTCTGTACTGCGACCCCTTAAGTGCTTAGAAGCAGCAGGTATAGAGCATTCTATTGTCAAGGCAAATGAGAAGGGCGAAGTTAGCGTGCGGGACATTGCAGGTAGCATTAAGGAAAATACAAAAATGATAGTCGTGACGGCGGCATCTAACGTGACGGGAACCATAATGCCACTCAAAGAAATAGGAAAACTGGCTAAAAAGAGGGGCCTGGTATTTATGGTGGACGGAGCGCAAGCAGCGGGAAGCATGAATATCGATGTAGAGAATCTAGGAATCCATATGCTCGCGGTGCCAGGACACAAGGGGCTCCTTGGGCCACTTGGAACGGGGGCGTTATTCGTGAGGGAGGGTATTGTCTTAGAACCCATATTGGCCGGTGGAACCGGAACAGAATCTAAGAATCGCACCCAGCCATGGGATTTTCCGGAAGGTTTTGAGGCGGGAACGATAAATGCACCGGCTATAATCGGACTGGGAACCTCTGCGGAATACGTGGGCAAAATTGGAGTTGATGTTATACGACAGCACGAAGAAGAACTCATAGGCTACTTAGATGAGGAGCTCCTAAATATGGACGGAATAACCCTATATGGACCGGATTGCAGTAAGAAGACAGGGATTTCTCTCATAAATATTGCAGGTCTTGAGGCTGAAGAGGTAACCAACGAATTGAATAAGACCTATGGAATAGCAGTAAGGGGCGGATATCACTGTGCGGGTCTTGCACACAAGTCCATAGGAACGTGGGAGCAGGGAGCTGTTAGAATTAGTGTCGGACCATATAATACAAAAAAAGAAATGAGGACACTCGTAGAGGCCCTCAATAAGATATGCAAAGGTATTTGATTTTTAGATATTTATTTACCAGTAACCTAGTAAATGCTGCATCAGTAAGCTTACACAAGCGATGGCAACCCAGCAGCAGAAACCCATGATGATAGGCTGTCCGCCTTTTTTTATAAGGTTTACCACATTAGTGTTTAGACCGATGGCACACATAGCCATTGCAATGAAGAATTTAGCTAGCTTTTTGGCAAAACCTACGAAGTAGTCTGCATAAAGCACAGTTATGCCGCTTTCCGGAAGAAGGGACATAACGGTTGTGATAAGTGAGGCACCAATGAAGTAAAGGATGAACCAAGGGAAGATTTTGCCAAAAGCCACTTTCTTTGCTTCTCCGCCGACTTTCTTTGCCTGGTTAGTTCTGTATAGTGCTAGGACTAGAGTGATTGGGATGATAGCAAGAGTACGAGTAAGCTTAACTGTGGTAGCCTGAGCTAGTACCATGCCGTTTGTTCCCTTCATGCTATCCCATGCGGATGCGGCTGCTGTTACTGAAGACGTATCGTTGATAGCAGTTCCCGCAAATAGGGCGAAGCCTTCGTTTGAAAGGCCGATGATGTTGCCTAGAGTAGGGAAAATAAGTGCTGCAATAACATTGAATAAAAAGATTACTGAGATGGAACGTGCAATCTCTTCGTCCGTTGCATCAATAACCGGAGCGGTTGCCGCAACTGCTGATCCGCCGCAAATAGAAGATCCGACGCCAATCAGTACGGATACGTTCTTATCCATTTTTAACATCTTGCATAGAACGAATGCTATGACTAAAGATGTTGCAATCGTTGAAATTATAACGGGGAGTGATTGGCCTCCCACAGATAATACAGTTTTAATATTTAATGAAAAACCTAGGATGATAACTGCATACTGAAGTATTTTCTTTGAAGTAAATGTAACTCCGGTTTTCATCGTATCGGACGATGCAAAGTTCGGCAAAATTGCAGTGATTATCATACCGATTAAGATGGCAAATACCGGTGCGCCAATTATTTCAAAGGAAAATGAACCGAAATTTAGGCCTGATAGGAATGTTGATACGCAAGCGACAAAGGCGGCGATTAAGATTCCAGGGCCTTTTGTTTTTATAAAATCCATAGATATCCTCCTATAAAACAAAGTAAAGATAATAGTAACATAAATGTTGTTATTATGCCATATGTCGTGTTAAAATAAACACATATAAGAATTAAGGAGGAGAACTATGGCATTACCAAATTGTCCTAAGTGCGGTGGAGAATACGTTTATGAAGACGGTCCTTTACTAATTTGCCCTGAATGTGCATACGAATGGTCACAGGCAGAAGCAGATGCTGAAGCAGAAGCTGCACTAGTTAAGGATTCCAACGGAAATGTTCTTCAGGATGGAGATACAGTAATTATTATCCAGGACTTAAAGGTTAAGGGTGCAACAAGTGCACTTAAGAAGGGTACAAAGGTTAAGAATATCAGACTTGTAGACGATGGTATTCATAACATCGATTGTAACATCCCTGGATTTGGCGCAATGAGCCTTAAATCAGAATACGTTAAGAAAGCATAGCCTATTGGCTATGCTTTTCTTAAGAGATAAAGAGTATAGGAGTTTCAATTGAAAAAATTAGTTTGGATGTTTCCTGTTTTGTCAGGGATAATGTTTGGAGCCGCAGGGGTATTCGTTAGAACTCTCACTTCATTTGGTTTCAACAACGGGACTATTATTTTTGCAAGAGTTTCTTTTGCGATGATAATCATGGCGGCACTTATCTTTGTGCAAGATAAGAACTTGTTTAAAATAAATATAAAGGATTTACCTATTTTCATAGGAACAGGCATCATAGGGATGCTAGGCGTAAATCTATTCTATAACGAAGCCATCGACAATCTAACGCTAGCGGTATCGGCAGTTCTTCTTAGTACGGCGCCTGTGATTGTGGTTTTGCTGGCTGCTGTAATCTTCAAAGAAAAGATCACCACTAGAAAGGTGGTATGCATGCTGCTTGCAATCGGCGGATGTATTCTAGCAACGGGTATGCTAGAGGAAAGCGTGAATATATCCCTATATGGTCTAGTGGTAGGGATTGGCTCTGCATTGTTCTATGCGTTATACAGCATTTTCTCTAGAATGGCAACGAATAAGAGTTATGACACATATACGGTAATTTTTTATAGCGTAGTGCTAATCACTATCGTTATGCTGCCTTTTGCAGATTTGAATGCGATAGGGGATTTTGCAGCAGCTAGTCCACTCAAGAACATATTCTTCCTGTTCTTCCATTCTACGTGCGCTACTGTTTTGCCATACGTATTTTTGACGTTAGGCGTGAAACATATGGAGGCAGGCACTGCTTCGATCTTGGCATCTGGGACAGAGCCTGTGGCTGCAGTTTTATTTGGTTTGTTATTCTATCTGGAAATTCCAACGATATTGATGGTTGTGGGGCTTGTGGTTACTATCGTGGCATTGGCTCTGCTTTGTAAAAACTAATAATATTAAATAAAAAAGAACCCATTTGAGTTGAATTTCAAATGGGTTCCTTTGTGTTTCTAGTTCATGTATCTGTGGCCGCTTGAGATTAAGACAGTCATATACAGGTAATTTATGATTCCTTTTATGAAGTCATCTTGTGTTTTTACATTCATATCCATACAGATGTGATTACCATCCATATATCCGCCAAACTCATCTAGAATATTCTTTTGCCAAGGCGCTACTTCATTGTAGTCGGAGAGGTAGTTCTCTAGAACAGAACCGTCGTCCCAACCGTTGGTCCAGTCTTTAATGGTGATGAAATTACCGTTTTGGTTTAATTCCCATACCGCACGACCGTCGTTTGCAAGGTATTTGAGTCCTAGGTGCAGACGATTTTCATCAATTTTTATCTCATCCCTAAGAAGCTGGCACATGTTTTTCGCAGGCAGATTAATGGCTGCAGGCGAAAAAAGGTCGGTAGAGCCACCGATCAGACTGTTGATATCTAGCCCAGGGATTAGATGTCCATAGCTTATAAAGATTCTTAACTGAAGGTAATAGTAAAATCTAAATATGAAGTCGCTGCTATAAGGTATTTGAACCAGCAGGTCGTCGTTTTCCTTGATTAAAAAGTGCTTTACCTTAAGGGCGTCGGCTACTGTAGTATATAAATTTTCTTTTAGATAATCGAATAATTCTTGTAATTTCATATAAACACCTCAGGTGGCATTATACCATACTTATAGGGAAAAGTTGATATAAGATGAATTAAAACACAAAACGAACACATTTCACGGCAGGGTGTATGATATAATGCTGTTATATAGTAAAGTGTTAAAGCGAAAGGAGGTAGGGCATGGTCAGAATTAGACTTTTTGAAGAGAAAGACCTTCAGGCTGTATCAGAGATGTATGTAGAAAATTGGAAAACTACATACCCGGGATTAGTTAATCAAGAATATTTAGACAATATGAATGTACCTTGGGCTATGGACAAATGGGTTAAGTTTTTAGAAACCGAAGGCAATGGTATGTTCATTGCAGATAAAGAAGGGAAGCTTATGGGCTTTGGAGCCTTTAGACCATCCGACCACCTTGAAGATAGTATGTTTTTAGACGCGCTTCATGTTTCAAAAGATGCAAGAGACCTTGGTATTGGCTCAAAATTGATCAAAGCGATAGGCAAAAAGGCTATAGAAGAAGGCTTTTCCAGAATGAATATTTCCATCGTTTCCGGAAATGAACATGCAAGACGTTTATATGTAAATAGAGGCGTTGTACACTACGAATTCGAAAAAATCGATTTTGCAGGTGTACCGTCAAATGTTGAATACTTTATGTGGCCAACTTTGGACGCATTTAAAGACTAGACTCCTTCAATAAATGGTAAAAAGCAGTATCGAATGATATCGATATTGCTTTTTATTTGTGCATAATGTATAATTGTCGGTGTATTGTTAAAAAGGTAACAAAATAAGTTATTGTAAATTAAACCTTAATGGGGGACTAAAGATGTATAAAGTATCACAATTAGAAGCAGAATTTAAGAAAAAGCTAATTAGTGCTGATGAAGTAGCAGCTATGGTTAAACCTGGAGACCGTTTACACTTCGGTACAGGCTGTGGCGCAATCGTAGACTTAGACAAGGCTATCGCTAAGAGAGCACACGAACTAAAAGACGTAACTGTAATCAGTACAGTATCTATTCGTAAGGGTCCTTTTGAAACTTACAAAGCAACAGAAAGCAATGAACAGGTAAGATTCTATTCCGCACACTTCAGCGGAAACGACAGAAATATGTCAAGAGATGGTCGTTGCTGGTACATCCCTATGTTATTCTGTGAACTTCCTTTCCTATGGACAAACAACAAGAATGACATCGATATCGCTATGTTCCAGGTTGCACCAATGGACAAATTCGGTAACTTTAACCTTGGACCACAGGTTGCTGACATGTGGGGTGTTATCAGAGCAGCAAAGAAGATTGTTGTAGAAGTTAACGAAAACATGCCGGTTGCTCACGGTTATCAGACTACTATCAACATTGCAAATGTTGACCACGTAGTACTTGGTACAAATACTCCTCCAGCAGAATTACCAGCAAAGGAAGCATCAGAAATCGACAAGTTAATTGCTGGACACGTTGTTGAAAAGATTCAGGATAACAGCACACTACAGCTAGGTATCGGAAGCTTACCTAACTGCATCGGTGCAATGATTGCTGATTCCGATATCAAGAATGTTAATGCTCACACAGAAATGCTTACAGATGCATACGTTGACTTATTTGAAGCTGGTAAGATTACTGGTAACAAGCCTATCGACAGAGATAAGATTGTTTATACATTCGCTGGCGGTACTAAGAAGTTATATGACTTCATCGACCATAACCCAATCTGTGCAGCTGCTCCTGTAGATTATGTAAACTTAGTTGAAACAGTTGCTAAGATCGATAACTTTGTATCCGTAAACAGCTGTATCGCAGTTGACCTTTATGGTCAGGTTTGCTCTGAATCTGCAGGTTATCAGCAGATTTCCGGTACAGGCGGACAGCTAGACTTCGTACTTGGCGCATTCCAGTCCAAGGGCGGACAGAGCTTCTTATGTACTCCATCTTCAAGAGTTAACAAGAACGGTGAATTAGAATCCTTAATTTCTGCAGGTCTTGCACCAGGTTCCATCGTAACTACTCCAAGAATGGCTACAAACTACATCGTAACAGAATACGGTGCAGCTAACCTAAAGGGTAAGTCAACATGGGAAAGAGCAGAACGTCTAATCAACATCGCTCATCCTCAGTTTAGAGATCAGCTTATCAAGGATGCTGAAAAGATGGGTATCTGGAAGAACACATCAAAATTATTATAATTGCAAATA
>JAFYLX010000148.1 GCA_017556895.1 Bacillota bacterium
ATCGATGAAGCAGCTGATAAGGAAGCAGTAGAAGAAGCAGTAGCAGAAGCAAAGGCAGGAATGGATGCTATCAAGACTGACGCACAGTTAACAGCAGAAGAAGAGGCAGCAGCAGCGGCAGCATTAGCGCAGGCTAAGGCAGAAGCAAAGGCAGAAATCGAAGGCTATAAGAATCCAGCTGACTACAGAGGCGCACAGAAGGCTGAATTAGAAGCAGCAATTGATGCAGCAAATGAAGCAATCGATGAAGCAGCTGATAAGGAAGCAGTAGAAGAAGCAGTAGCAGAAGCAAAGGTAGTAATGGATGCTATCAAGACTGATGCACAGTTAACAGCAGAAGAAGAGGCCGACAAAGATGCCGACAAAGAAGCCGACAAAGAAACAGATAAAGAAGCTGACAAAGAAACTGACAAAGAATCTATAAAGGATGAAGCTGATAAGAATGACAATAAGCCAGCGGTTCCAGAAACGGGAGATGAAACAAATCTATTAGTATATCTAGTAGTTATGTTAATTGCAGTATTAGCAACTCTTGGAGCTAGAAGAAAAGAAAACTAAAAATTGTTTAGAAAAGAAATAGAGGTGTGGGTCACCTCTATTTCTTTATTGAAAGAATGATGTTGACACATTGAGTTGAATTGATGTATCATATATAGGAACTAAATATTATGCACTAGACAAAATTTGGAAGCTGGTTAGAATCCAGCACTGTGTCTCAGCAACCGTGATATCCACGAAAAAAATTAGCGTTAAATCGCAAGTCACTGGAGTTAATACTTTGGGAAGGCATTTTGAGTAGGCTATAAAGATTAAGTCGGTAGACCTGTTGAAGTGCAATTTCGATCAAGTCTTCTGAGGTGGGACATGGATTTTTTTCTTTATAAAAATCTATTTGGGCATCCAACGAAAACTTGGATGTCTTTTTTTATATCGTAATTACAATACGAAGAAACTTATCCGAGTGAATGTGTTTCGCCATCCTTAAAGAAAAGGGGGGATATAGTGGAAAGAGACCCAAAGAATCTTTCTTTGACAAAAGAAGAAGAAAGACTGATTGAAATAATTAGGAAGATAGACTTCGGGGAAGCAAGAGTTGTTGTTGTTGACGGCAAGCCAACTCGAATCGAAGAAATCAAAAAAAGTATCAAGTTATAGGAGACAAAAAATGGAACTGACCAGAAAGCTGGAGGTTTCTTAGTTACCTAAACACTTTGTTAAAGAAACAGACGATTTGTCTGATTTATTAAAGTGTTTTTGTAATTAAGAAGCCTTTTTTGTTTGCTAAATATCAAGTAAAGGAAGGACAGAAAAATGAAAAGGACTGGATTAAAGAAAGTTCTAAGTACTATTTTAGTTATTGTACTTGTACTAAACATGTTTCCAATGATTGCTCTAGCTGATAGCGATACAGATTATGTATATCTAACTGCTAGTTATGATGGAAAATTCATAGAGGATAAGGATGGCAACAAAGTTGCACATGCGAAGGTACCTCTTTCTGCATTAGAAGAAATTAATTTAGAAGATTATGGTTTATCCGAATATTTATATGATGCAGATGATGATGGAGTTTATGAAGTGACTGCATTACATTTAAATATCTACATTCATGAGACTGTATGCGGTTTAGAGTGGGAAGGTGTATCTGTAGAAGGTTCACCTGGAAGCATATATTTTAACGGCGGTTTATTTGGTTATGAAACAGCTAATCTAAGATATGACTATAATGGTGCATATCCTGTAGATGAAAAAATGTCCGAATTATATGGCTATACTTGGGGTGCAACAGCAGACCGTATCGTGTTAAAAGACGGTGACTTCATTGATGTTGGCAGCTACAGCTGTTGGATGTTCTATGGTGATTCTGGCACAGGGTTTTATCACTTTGCTGACGAAGATATGAACATTTTACATGAGTTTGATGCTGAATTTGGTAGTGCATTTAACACAAAGCTTGTTCGTTCATATAGTGACTGGAGTAGCAATGGGGATGCGGCAAAAGAAGCAACAGCTGATTTTAAAGTCTATTATGGCAAAACTCTAGGCAGCGCGGATGGAAGCGTAATAACAGATTCAGAAGGTATTGCGAATATTGACTTCCCTGAAGAGGGCACATGGTACTTGTGGACTGATGGCGGAAGAGGTATCGACGAATGGAATCATTATGCTTGCGAAACTTACACATACACTGGAGAAATGTGTATAGTTTCTGCACCTGCTTACGCTAAAGTACTAGTTGAAACACCAGTAAATCCAGACCAGGAAGCTGCAGATGCTGTAATCGAAAAGATAAATAGCATCGGTACTGTTTCCTTAGCTAGTGAGGATGTAATTGCAAAAGCGAGAGCCGCTTATGAGGGTTTAACAGACACTCAAAAGGGTTTAGTTACAAATTATGCGGCTTTAACTAAGGCTGAGCAAGATTTAGAAGGTCTAAAAACTAAAGAAAATTTAGACAGAGAGGCTGCTAAGGCTGTAGATACATTGATTGATGCTATCAAAGATGTTACTGCCTTTTCAAATGTTAAAATTAAAGCAGCAAGAAGTGCATATGATGCTTTGACTGATGACCAGAAAGCATATGTTAAAAATGAAGATGCTCTTGTAGCTGCAGAAAAAGCATTAAAAGAAGCCTATGAAGAAGCTTCAAAGGCTGACTTTGAAAAGATTTACAAGGAAACAAAAGAATATATTTTAAAACTTGGAACACCGACAGTTGGTTCAATTGGTGGTGAATGGATGGTAATCAGCTTAACTAGAGATGGCAATGCTTGTCCTGAAGGTTATTACGAAAATGTTGAAAAGTTTGTAAAAGAAAACATCAACGATAAAGAACAGCTTCACAGATCGAAATCAACTGAAAATTCTCGTGTTATTCTTGGATTAACATCAGCAGGTTATGATGTAACAGATGTGGCAGGACATAACTTATTAATGGGTCTAACTGATATGAATTACCTAAAGATCCAGGGTATTAACGGCCCTATTTGGGCATTAATTGCCTTCGATTCATATGATTATGAGATTCCCGTTAATAAAAATGCGGCTGACCAGACAACTCGCGAAAAACTTATTGACCACATCCTTGCTTCTCAGCTAGATAATGGAGGCTGGGCATTAATTGGAAGAGGTTATGACCCTGACATTACAGGTATGGCGATTCAGGCTTTAGCTCCATACTACAATACAAATGAAGCAGTTAAAGAAGCTGTTGATGAAGCTTTAGAAATGTTATCAGAAATCCAGAGTGACAACGGTGGATTCAGTGGAGTACAGGATGGAGTTTCAAGTGAATCTTGTGTTCAGGTTGCGGTTGCATTAACTGCTCTTGGAATTGATCCGGAAAAGGATGAAAGATTCATCAAGAATGGTATGTCTGTTATTGATGCTATCTGCTTATACGCAATAGAGGGCGGTGGATTTGCTCATGTTCCATTCGGAGATTTAAATGGAATGGCAACTGAGCAGGGCCAATACGCTCTAGTATCATACCTAAGATTATTAAATGGTGAGACAGCTTTATACGATATGACAGATGTTGAAATGAGACAGGATGTTGAAGTCGATGATGACCAGCAGACAGGAGACAATGATCAGCAGACAGGAGACAATGATCAGCAGGCAGGAAACAACGATCAGCAGGCAGGAAACAACGATCAGCAGGCAGGCGGCAATGACCAGCAGACAGGTGGTATCATTTCCGGAAACGAAGCGGATACAAAGGTTCCTCAGACAGTAGATACAAATGATTATCTATTATGGATTGTTGCGATGGTAATATCTGTACTTGGAGTTGGAACTCTAAAAAGAAAAGAGAACTAAGATGCTATGTAGAGGCGGTTAAAGCCGCCTCTTTTTTCACTATTAGTGTTGTCTAAAAATGTGGAATGTGATATATTATAATGTAATGCAAATTGAATAAAATCTGATGTTCTTGTTTAACTTAATAGATAGACAAGCTAAGAGGGAAGCAGGTTAGAATCCTGCGCGGTCCCCGCCGCTGTAATGGAAGAGCCGAGGTCAAATGTGTCACTGAACTGATGTTTGGGAAGACGACCAAGGCGTAGACGCCTAAGCCAGAAGACCTGCATAAGATTTGGATGAGCTTGACGGAGATCGAGGAGTCCTTTGCCTAAACAGGCATTATAGATATACAGAAAATTCGGGCTGTAGCGTATGCTACAGTTTTTTTATTACTTCCACTAATAACTTAAAATATTAATAATGGGAGAAATAAAATGATAAAAGACGATAACTCAAAAAAAGAATTTTCGAAAGAATTAGAAAAAAATTTAAGGAAGAAAAAAGTTAGAAAATATGCTTTGATGGCTTTAGCCTTAGTCGTTGTTGTTTCCTCAATTGTTGGCTTAAATATCGAAGATAAGGATAGCTTGTTACCCGATGGACAAGGCAACATAGTAACTAATCAGATAGAAGAGGAAGATACTGTTGCGGATGAGGTTCAAAAGGATGCAACTGTTGAAACTGACGACGTTAAAACTGATGGGGCGGAAGATGATATCAAAGATG
>JAFYLX010000149.1 GCA_017556895.1 Bacillota bacterium
CCAGCTTATTGATTTCGCAAAAACTTTCCATGCCCTCTGTATGATCGAAGTGTCCGTGGCTGATTGCAACTGCCTCAACATCTGTCAAATCTACATCCAAAGCCTTAGCATTTTCTGCAAAAAGTGGAGATGCGCCCACATCAAATAGCACCTTATTTCCCTTACTTTCAATAAGAATTGATAGGCCCCACTCGGCCATACAATTAGCGTTTTCAGTCTTATTATCTGATAAAAAAGTGAATTTCATAGTTATCCCCTTTAAAAATTTTAATAATTATATGCATGAAAAAACCCTGTGACCTTTCAAAATCACAAGGTTTAGAATTTATTCTTCGTTATTTTTTTCCTGTAATCTTTCAAGGACACGTTTATATCCATCTGCACCATAAACAAGACACTTATTGATTCTGCTTATAGTAGCAGTTGATGCCTTAGTTACAGCCTCGATTTCAGTATAAGTTTTTCTTTCAGAAAGCAGTTTTGCAACCTGAAGTCTTTGAGCAATAGCGTGGATTTCGTTTACTGTACAAATATCTTCAAAAAATCTGTAACAATCCTCTTGAGTTCTCAACGTAAGAATGGCTTCAAATAATTCGTCGATGTCTTCTCTCTTGAATTTTGAATCGTATGACATAAGCAAATCTCCTTCCTATTACGCAAAATTATATCATCCAGGCACTTTTTCGTCAAATTGAATTTCGTCTGCAATGAACTGCAAACGCTTGCTTCCTTGCCATATCTGACATTCGAGATTGCCGATAATATTTCCTCTAGCAACTTCCATTTCACTAAAATTGTAATCCTGTGCCTTACCAAATAATACGCATTGGATTTTTTTGCCCGTACATCCCGTAGCATTAAATCTCAGATGTTGCATATCATTTCCCATATATCTTTCATCGCTTATAATAACGTCTTTGCAAGCAACTAAAGGCTTTGGATTTTTGTTGCCGAAGGGTGCTAACATATCAAGTTGCTGAACCAAATCATATGTAACATCTGCCGGGTCTAATTCTAAATCAATATCATATTTCTTCACGAATATATCGGGATTATTTTCATAAATATTAGACATCTCTTCAGCCAGACCTTTTCTCAAAGCAGGTAGATTTTCTCTCTTTAGTGAGAATCCACACGCACCAGCATGGCCACCAAATTTTAGGAATAAGTCTTCCTGCGTCTTTAGAAGTTCATACAGATTAACTCCTTCAACGCTTCTGCCTGTTCCCTTAAGCTCATCCCCTTCACTTCCTGTTGCAGTGACAATTATAGATGGTCTGTAATACGTCTCTTTAAGCTTGCCTGCCACGATTCCAGCTATACCTTCGTGTGCATCTTCGGCATGAATTAGAATAATATCATCCAAATCATCCCTATCAATTTCAGCCTGACACTCCTTAAACAATTCGTTTTGGAGTTTCTTACGCATATTGTTCTTCTTAATTACGTCGGCTACGATTTCATCCATCCTAGCTTCACTGCAGTTTCCCGCAAGGAGTTCTACAGCCTGTGAAGCATCCTCAATTCTGCCTGATGCATTTAGATGCGGAACTATTACAAAGCTTAGGTTTTCAGACGAAACCTTTCCCACATGTAATGAAGTCCCTTCCATAAGCTTACGTAAACCAGGTCGTTTGCCTAGATTCAAAACTTTTAGACCAAACTTTACCATAGTTCTATTTTCATCTACAAGAGGCATAATATCGCCTACAGTACCTACAGCTACGAGGTCTAAAACCTCTGTTAGTACCTGCTTAGGCAAGTTAGCTCTTTGTTGAAGCGCTTGGGCAACCTTAAATGCAACTCCACATCCACAGATTTCTTTGAAAGGATATTGAGAACCCGGCTTTTTAGGGTTAATAAGCAGACAGTCAGCCATAACATCAGTAATATTATGATGATCTGTTACTAAAACCTTCATCCCTAAGGATTTGGCATATTCCACCTCATCATAGGATACACTGCCACAGTCGACAGTGATAAGAAGATTGCAGCCTTGAGATGCAATATATTCAATAGCCTCCTTGTTAAGGCCATAGCCTTCCTCAAATCTTGATGGTATGTAGTAATTTAAATGCTTCGCATCAGTCAAATGTCCTAGTACGCTCATCATTAAGGATGTAGACGTTATACCGTCCGCGTCATAATCTCCGTATATCCAGATATTTGATTTGTTCTCTATCTCAGACAAAATCAAATCCACCCCAGCTTCCATATCAGGAAGCAGGAATGGATCGTATGTCTTTTGAGGCTTGTCACTTAAGAATTCTAAGATATCTTCTTCTGACTCAATTCCTCTATTCTTTAATAAGTTTTTAATTATTGGGTTTATGTTCATATTTCTAGCAATCAATAAAAATCATTCCAGGTGTCGATACATATTCTAGTGGATCCACTAACTCACCTGCCATAGTTATTTCTAAATGTAAATGTGGTCCTGACGACCAACCACTGTCTCCAGCATATCCAATTAATTCTCCTCCAGAAACAGTATCGCCTACGCTTACTAGCCTCTGTGAAAGGTGTCCATACAGTGAGGTCATACCGCCGCCATGGTCTATAATTACACATTCACCATATCCACCATAGTCTTCTGAAAGAATAACAGTCCCAGAAGCTACGGATAAGATGCTCGCTCCATATCCGGCACCGATATCAATACCGGAATGATATCTCCATGTATTAAATAACGGATGTATTCTCCAGCCGTATAGTGATGTAACAATATTGCATGAAGGTGTAGGCCAAACATAGTCACCGCCGATATACTCAGAATCAGGATCAATCTTATTCATCATATCAGACGCTAGCTGTTCTGCCTGTCTCAATAACTCGTCCTCCATAGCCTGAAGTTCAGACTTCAGCGTATCGAGTTCTGCCATTTGAGAGTCTAAAGCAGACTTTTTGGCATCCAAAACAGCCTTTTCTTCTACTAACTGTTTTTCTATTTTTTCTAACTCTTGTTGCTCCTTTTCCAAAGTATCAAGAGTATCTATGTCATTCATATAAATAAGTTTTATCATTTCTAAGTTAGAAATAAGCTCAGAAATGCTGCCTGAGTTTAAAAGAATGTCTATGTACCCAATTGAGCCATTCTTGTACATAACACGAAGTCTCTCGTTAAGCCCATCTTCACGTTCTTCCATCTCAACCCTTTTGTTTGCAATTTGATTCTGAATATCAAAAACCTTAGCATTAGCTTCAGCTACTTCAGCCTCCGCAGCGTCAATATCTGGCTGCAAAGCATCAATATCAGCTTCAACTCTGGCAAGATCGTTGCTTACCTCTTCCTGTTGGTTCTTTACATCATCATATTCTGACTGCAGATCCTCACCAGTCTTGGCATAAGATAGTCCTGCAGTTGACAAACTAAAGACGAGGGCAAGTATTAACAAAATGCTCAATCTTCTCTTATTCATTCTAAACCCCTTATTGTATCTTTACCAATCTTCTACAACAATAATACCATCTGACGGTACATATTCAAGCGCGTCTACGAGTTCGCCGTTTACTGCGAATTCAAGATGTAAGTGCGGTCCTGTGGACCAGCCTGTGCTACCCATAGCACCGATTGTTTCTCCACTTGAAACAGTTTCACCTACGCTCACATATCTATCAGACATGTGTCCATATAGGGAAGTTAGGCCACCACCATGGTCGATGATGATACATTCGCCATAACCGCCATAGTACTCTGACAAGATAACCGTACCTGAAGCTGATGCAAGAATAGGGTCACCTGTGTTTCCTGCAATGTCTGTTCCTGAATGATACTTCCAAGTGTTAAAGATTGGGTGGATTCTCCATCCAAATAGCGAAGTAACATATTTCGTAGTAGGTGCAGGCCATACATAGTCTCCGCCTACATATTCAGTTTCCGGATTAACCCAGCTCTGTAACTGAGAAGCCAAGTTCTGTGCTTCAAGTAATAACTGGTCTTCAGCATACTCAAGGTCAGCCTTAAGTGCATTTAGTTCATCCATCTGCGCATCAAGGTCAGCCTTCTTGCCATCTAAAACAGCCTTTTCTTCCTTAAGCTGTTTTTCAATATTTTCTAATTCTTCTTGCTCTTTTTCTAGAATTTCGATTGCCTGCATATCATTCTTGTAGATAATCTGAATCATTTCTAAATTAGAAATTAGTTCAGAAATGCTACCAGAATTAAGAAGCACATCCATGTATCCTACAGAACCATTCTTGTACATAACGCGAAGTCTTTCGTTAAGACCATCTTCGCGTTCTTCCATAGCCTGTCTCTTTGCCACAATCTGTGCTTCGATATCTGCAACTTTTGCAGCTGCCGCATCCACCTCCGCGGAAATTGCGTCCACGTCAGGCTGCAGTGCCTCGATATCTGCTTTAACCTGTGCTAAATCCTCACTAACCTGCTGCTGTTCTGCCTTATTGGCATCTAAATCACTTTGGATTTCATCCAGAGTCGTACCATAAGCAATTCCAGCGATAGAAAAAGTAAAGATTAGTACAAATATTAATAATATAC
>JAFYLX010000150.1 GCA_017556895.1 Bacillota bacterium
CGTAGTTTTCCAGCTCTGAAATCTCATCAACCGTCAAATCGCCAAATCCCGATTTGAGCATGGACATAAGGCTCTGAGTACTGTATTTTTCAATCACAACGTCTATTAACGATGTGACATATTGCACTATTGGATTGGCTAAAATGTCCCTTTTCGTATCGCTGAATACTTCGATTCCGTACTCCTCGAATACCCTCTCGATTATAGCCCCGCGTTCCTCCATGTCGTTACACACGAGTCTAATATCCTTGTATCTAAGACCCCTGTCGCGGACTAGTTGAAGCACGTATGAAGCCGCACTTTCAACCTCGTTGTATAGGCCCGCAGCCTCCACTAACGTAATGCCACTGTCATCCATACACTTGGCCGATGGCATAGTATATAGTTCCTTCTCGATGTGAACTAAAGATGGATTTTTGTCTTTCAGCTCAAAACAGGATGGAATCTCATAACGGATATGGCCTACGCCAAGAGAGTCCGCCAGCGCTTCCACGTTATGCATTACGATGGATGTCAACTCGAAAATCTCGCTGTCGCTTTTTCCCTCGTCCCATGTCAATACTAGGTTCACGTCATTAGCCGTAGCCATAAGCTGACCTACCATAGCTAATGCTTTTGGCGCAAAGCTGTCGTATCCATAAATCCAAATCTGCGAGTTCTTAATTTCCTCAGACTCAGGAATCTTGCTTAAGTATAGGTCAATGTAGTCTTCTGAGTCGGTATACTTACCTTCGATTTGTCTCTCGTAGTCGGCAAAAATCTTATACACATCCAGTAACTTTTTCTGCGTATATGAGCCATCAGGCATCGACTCCGCTAAGGACCTTAAATCATCCGCCCCCGAGTTGTACTGCTTCATCTCGGAAATAAAATTGTTAACCGAATCAAGGAAAGAGCCCCTAGTCTCCATCCCCTTAAACACTTCCAGCTCATCCTTTTGTCTTAAGGCAGCCTTATACAGAATCATATGGCGGCCGTATTTATCTATGAAGTTTCTCTTCTTTCCACCCAATTCGTTTAGAATGTTTTCGCCAAGGCTGGATGTTGATACGATTTCTACGTCCATAAGCGCGGAAATGCCAAGATGGCGGAAAGCTTGCCTTTCCGCCTCTAGTGTGTACTGATCAGGTACCATGACAAGAGTCTTGCCATGGATATTGCTGAATATGAACTTTTCCTTATCCAGATTCTCTCTGCCGTAATAAATCTTTAGCATTGTTCCTCACTCGAAATGCTGCCAGCGGCTATTGGTTGCCGCCGCCTCTTTAGATAATAGCCAGTGCTCTAATTGGAGCCCCGTCTGCGTTCTTGTATTTGATAGGCGTGGCAATTAGAGTAAATTCCTTGCCACCTGTAATTTCTTCTACTTGGTCTAAATTGCATAGGTTTTCGATGATAACCATATCCGATGCACCGAAGACCTTCTTGTGAAGCGTTAGGTTTAGGTCTGAAATAGGGTCTAGGCCTATTACGTCGAAGGCCATTCCCTTCTTACCTGTAGCGATCGCAAAGTCAGCAACTTCGTCCATCACCACAGGATAGTCCCCAAAGTAGCTCAAATCACCCCAGCGCTTGTCCCAGCCAGTCATAAACACTAGAAATTCAGCCTTCTCTGCGGTTTCCTTACCTTTGGCAAGTACATCATTCATCGTAATCTTGTCGCCTTCCTTAAGGTGTCTCACGTCTACGATTAGCGCCTTGCCTATAAACTGCTCAGGGCCGAACTCGTCTAGAGTCTTGTGACCTCCTAGAAGATGGGCCGGTGCGTCCATATGAGTTCCTACGTGGGAAAGCATATGAAGCTGAGTCTCTTTGTAACCGTCTTCTTCGTATGTCGTTGCCTGTGCAATAGACGGGCCTTCAGTTCCCGGATACACAGGCATGTTATTATCAATTGTGTGTGTTAAATCTATAATCATGCCTTTTTCACCACTTCCAGTAAGTCCATCGGATTTTCGATGATGTAATCAACCTGACATTCCTTTAGCTTGTCGTCGTTACCCTTTGCTCTCCACTCAACAAGGACGTTTTTAACCCCTGCATTAGTCGCACAAAGCATGTCGTAAGGGCTGTCACCTACCATAACTGCTTCTTCAGGCTTTGCATCAACTTTTGCAAGGCCCATTAGAGCCGGCTCCGGATTCGGCTTGTGGATTGTAGTGTCATCACAGCTCACTAAATCATCAAAATAGTGAGTAATACCGAACTGATTCATATAGCAAAGTGTAGTTTCTCTAGTTCTTGACGTAACAACGCAAGTCTTATATCCTGCATCCTTAACGGCCTGTAGCATTTCTACAACTCCAGGGAAAAGCTTAACAAGCTCTTCTGCCTTTTCAGCCTGGCGGTTTCTATATATACCCGCACTCTCTAGCGGTGGAACTCCTGGAAATTCTCTTTCCATCGTAACTAAAAGAGGTTCACCAAAGCTTCTCTCGATATGATCCACCGGCATTTCGTGGCCTAGGTAGTGTTTGTATGTGTACTGCCATGCCTCGATAATTACGTCGTTTGTGTTTATAATTGTTCCGTCAAAATCGAAAAGAATTGTATTAATCATCTTTCTTCTCCTATAACTTCATTGTTAGTCCGACTTTCATCTTCTCTCTGTCGATTGAAATGATTTTAACCTTAACAGTGTCCCCTACGGAAACCACATCCATCGGGTGCTTGATATACTTGTCGCTTAGCTGTGAGATGTGAACTAGGCCGTCGTTCTTAACGCCGATGTCTACGAAGGCACCGAAGTCTACAACGTTTCTTACTGTACCTGTCATTTCCATATCGATCTTAAGGTCGTCAAAGCTCTTAACGTCGTTTCTGAAAACAACCGGTGGTGCATCTTCTCTAGGGTCTCTCGCCGGCTTCTTCATTTCTTCAACGATGTCTGCCAGTGTCATTTCGCCCACACCAAGCTCTGCCGCCATCTGGCCGATTGCCTTAGCTAGGTTTTTAGCCTTGTATTCTGCCTTAATCTTATCTTCGATCGTCTTGTCTCCGCCAGTTCTGATGTCTTCTGGGTTAACTCCTAGTTTTTCCATCATAGCTTTAGCAGCGCCGTAGGATTCAGGATGAACGGAAGTCGCATCTAGCGGGTTCTTACCATCTGCAATTCTAAGGAAACCTGCACACTGGTTAAAGGCCTTTTCGCCTAGTTTAGAAACCTTCATAAGCTGCTTACGGTCTGTGAACTTGCCGTTTTCTTCTCTGTAGGCAACGATATTCTTCGCGATACCCATGTTGATACCTGCGATGTATGAAAGTAGTGAAGGTGATGCAGTGTTAAGGTCAACACCTACTCTGTTTACACAGTTTTCTACTACGTTTGTTAGTGCGCCTTCAAGCATCTTCTGGTTGATATCGTGCTGATACTGGCCTACGCCGATGCTCTTAGGGTCAATCTTTACTAATTCTGCCAGTGGGTCCTGAAGTCTTCTTCCTAGGGACATCGCGCCTCTAGTAGTTACATCTAAATCAGGATATTCTTCTGATGCAAGTTTTGATGCGGAATAAACGGACGCACCTGCTTCGTTTACGATAGTGTACTGGATGTCGTAGCCGTTCTTCTTGATGAAGTTTGCTACCACTTCCTCAGTCTCTCTAGATGCAGTACCGTTACCGATAACGATAATCTGTACTCCAAACTTTTCTACCATCTTCTTAAGAGTAGCTTCTGAACCTGCAACATCGTTCTTTGGTTCTGTCGGATAGATAGTAGTATATGCTCTAAGCTTACCTGTTTCTTCAAGGACCGCAACCTTACAACCTGTTCTGTAGCCAGGGTCGATACTTAGGACTCTCTTACCCTTAACAGGAGGTGCCATTAATAAGCTTTCTGTGTTTTTCGCGAAAATCTTAACCGCTTCTTGCTCAGCTCTTTCTGTTAAGACGTTTCTCATTTCTCTTTCGATGGAAGGCGCCATAAGTCTCTTATATGCGTCCGCGATTGTATCTAACAGATGGCCTTGGAAAATGGATTTTTCTGTCTTGATTACTGACTTTGCGATTAACTCGTGGATTTCGTCAGTGTTTACAGTAACTTTAACCTTAAGTTTCTTTTCCTTTTCGCCTCTGTTTACCGCTAGTACTCTGTGGTTCGGAATCTTATTAAGAGCCTCTGCCCTGTCATAGTACATTTCGTATACTGTCTTCTCTTCAGGGTCTGTAGCCTCAGTCTGGATGATACCGCTAGCGAAAGTCTTTTCTCTA
>JAFYLX010000151.1 GCA_017556895.1 Bacillota bacterium
ACAGTCTGCGTCGCAGGAACCACATTCACCGCCGCAGGAGAATCCTTCGTCTTCACCAAATTCGTCTCCGCATCCGCCGCAGTCACCTTCATCGAAATCATCTCCGTAGAAGGCTACAACCTTGTCTAGCTTTCTATCAATGGAAACAGTTTTTCTACATAGAATTACGAACATCATGATAAGTTCGTAAGAAACTCTTAGTCCAACATTGCCTAGTACTAATAGGATTAGTCCTGTTGCTAGATCAAAGAATAACATAAATACGCCGATTACAACAAGAGCTGCTGTAGTCATAACGTATACAAGTTTTATAATATCTTCTGTATAAAATTTATTGAAGCAGAAGAAGTCATAAACCGTTTTTTTCCAGCCTGTGAACTTATCTTCGTTCTCTTTCTTTAAGAATGTGAAGTATAGCACTATGCCTAAGATAACGGCTACTAAAACAGCGATTGGCATAATTGAAAATGCGTTGTAATAGTCATAATAGTAATAATCTGAATACATTATTATTCCCCTTTCGTCCTATCGTATATTTGTCTTAAATTCGTCCTATTTATTGTAACATTTTGATGTTTTATGTCAACTGTTGTTCGTAAATTGTTCAAACACTTTTCAACATGGCCCCTTCCCCTATTTTTCAACGGTTAGGGAGATTATCCATAACAGGCCCCAAAATCGTATACGATTTTACGCACATATCCTTGTGGATAACTAAGAATCGCTCAAGAGCTTAAATTTCAACATTTTCAGCCGTTCACTTTACTTGCTTAAATATAGTTATCCACAGTTTTTCTATTAATTCACATGGCTTTTTTTATTCTTTGTTCGCGCTTTGTATAACTTGTATTTTTTGCTTTTTTTCTAGCTCTAAACTTGTATTTATACCCTCCCAAATGCACTCGGCGAGCAATCGTTGGTATTCAGCCTTTTGGAGCGTTTCTGCTTCCATAGCGTTCGACAAAAACCCACATTCAACAAGTATATATGGTGTATCAATATTGCGAAACAAATATGTATCACCCTTGGCCATAGCCTGTCTTGTTCTACCGTCGTCGATGTTGGTTTCTAGGGCTTTTTGCACTTCTTCGGCATAGGTTTTTGACACTTGTTCACACCTATCCTCAGTTGTTCTTTTTTGTTCCTTTTTTGCATAAAAAACCTGTGAACCGTATACTAATTCATCACTAGGATAACTATTCAAGTGAATGGATATTGTCAAGTCAGCATTTGCCTCATCTATGATTGCCTTTCTAGCCTTTAGGTCTTCTTGTTTGTTTTCCCCAAGGGCAACGTCCTCTTCCCTAGTCAAGATCACTTTTACAGGATAATCTCTTGCGATGTCCTTGAGCGATAATGCAATTGCCAAATTTATATCCTTCTCGCATACGCCAGCTTTCGATACTGCCCCGCCGTCAAATCCCCCATGTCCAGGATCAATTACTAGACAATATTCATCGGAAACTTCAACAAATCCGTCAGAGAAAACCCAGGCCATTTCTGGCCATATCACGCTACAAACACACATTATAACAACTAACATTAAAATGCTAAAAACAAGCGCTAAAATCTTATTTTTGTGCCTCATATCCCACCTCCACGTCTAAATATATTCATAAGACCGGCAATATATATCGACCATTATTTTCATATATTTTGCAACTTCACAAATATGTGTTATACTCATATTTAGATTGAAAAGGAGAGTCAATATGAATACAAGAAGACTTTTTAAAGAAGACGTTTATTTAAAAGAAGCTAATGCTACAATAACAGGCATTAGCCAGTTCAAAGATAAAACTTTGGTTACTCTAGACCAGACTATTTTCTTCCCTACGGGTGGTGGTCAGTCCTGTGACCTAGGAAAACTTGCCAGATTCGATGTTTTAGACGTATACGAACACGGCGAAGACATTCTTCATCAAGTAGCATGTCAGCCTGATGACCTAAAGGAAGGGCAGGAAGTTGAATTATCCATCGATTGGGATCGTCGTTTCGACAATATGCAGCGTCATTGCGGCGAACATATCCTAAGCGGCATTTTCTACAGGGAGTACGGCGGTGTCAACCGAGGTTTCCATATGGGTGACCAGTACATGACTATCGATATTAGTTTAGAAGATGACCCTAATTTCGACAAAATCACTTGGGAAATGGCAAAGCACGTCGAGCTAGAGGCCAACAAGGTTATATGGCAGAACGCCCCAGTTATAACTAGACATTTCGATAAGAAAAAGGATGCAGAAAACCTTCCATTAAGAAAGAAACTATCTCTAGAGTCTGACATTACAATCGTATGCGTTGGTTCCATCGAAAATCCATCAGATTGCGTTGCATGCTGCGGTACTCATCCAGCTACTGCTGGTCAGGTAGGTCTAATCAAACTGTACAAGGTTGAGAGCAACAAGGGAATGTTTAGAATCTACTTCGAAGCAGGCCAGAGAGCATTACTAAAGTATCAGGAAGAGTTCGATACTTTAACTCAGCTAGGAACTAGCCTTTCTGCTGGAACAGAAGATATTCTAGAAAAATACAAGGCACAGCAGGCTAAAAACAATCAGGTAAGAACTCAGCTTTACCTATTAAAGAAAGACTACCTTGCTAAGGAAGTTGAAAGCATTAAGGAAGAAATGGCGCTTGCGAATGCACCTATCGTTCGTCACTACGACATATTATCTAATGACGATTTATCAGCAATTGCAAGGGATATCACGGAATTCATTCCTAAGATCGCCTTCCTAGTGCACGACCCAAGCATGACTGTTTTCCTAGTTTCAAAGGGTAATGTAGACTGCGGCAAGCTTGTAAAAGAAAACGCCTCCATCTATAACGGTAAGGGTGGCGGCAACAAGAATCTTGCAAGAGCAATCTTTGCAAAGGAAGATTACATTTCTACTTTTATCGATTTAATCGAGAAACATTTGAGATAACAAACAAAAATGGCGGGAACAATCCCGCCATTTTTTAGTTAATAATATACACGTCTACTTTACGCGCACCCCAAGTATAGCACTGTGGGCCGTATTCCATATAAACGTCGATTACATTACCCTTGATTGAAGTTCCAACGTCGTTAGCGATGGCATATCCATAGCCTTCGATATAAATAGTGGAACCAAGTGGGATAACCTTTGGGTCAACGGCTACAGTTCCGTAAGTGCACGGCAGGCCGTATGATCCGTGTGGGTTGCCGTCGAAGTGATAAGAAACTGCTCTTACGTTGCTTATTTTCTTGGAATAGCTTAAACCTGATGGTTCGCTAAAGTCCATAAGCATTCCGTAAGCGATAGTCTTATGTTCTACCGGCTCGATAGTCTCCTTAGAAAGAAGTTCTCTTTCTGATTCAACTCCATCAATATAGGTCACTTTATATTCTTCTTTATCTAGTCCCGCCTTTCCTTCCTGAACTAACTCAGTATCTCCGATGTTCATTCCGTAATCAGCACTATAAACTGTATCGAAGTCAATTGTGACTTCTTCTGTTACATTTGCAAATGTAACTCTTCTTACAACTACCTCGTCGCCCTTAAATAAAGTCTTGTCTAAAGCCGGTTCCACGATGTCGTGCTCACCAACCGTAATTTCAAGTTCTTCGAGCAGTTCTGCTACTGTAACTGGCAATGTGATAACATTAGTTGTCTTACCATCTGCAGTTACCGGAATCTGTGCAGCCTTCTTGATTGTGATTTCCATTCCGTCGGAAATACCATCATGAAGCTCCACGTCTATAATGTCTTGTCCGTATACATAATCAATTTCGTGATTTTCGATAAAGCTGTCAACTCTAAAAGAAGTCGTTTCGTATGTCGTTGATACAACTTCGATTGAGTCATCGATGTTTACCGTTACTGTTTTTGGTGTCGCAAATCCTACTACGACTAAGCCAACTGCCATAATTAATACAGCGGCTGTTATGGCTCTTGCGATTCTTGGATGACGTCTCCTAAACTTCTTAAGCTGTCTTCTCTGTGGTGAAGTCTTCTTCATCCCTAGCTTAAAATGACTCTTAAAGAAGTTTGCGATTGCGTCAAGAAGAATCTCTGTCCTGCCTTTTGGTGTATCTACCATAAGCCCTCCTATTCTTTGTGACCATTGATAATTCTATCACAAAAAGAGCAAAAAGTCAAAGAAAATGGCTATTTTCCAACGTTTACAGGACTTTTGAGCGTCGTTTTTTGTAGGTTTTGTGAAGGTTTCATCGAGAAAAAATGTATAAGGCAGAAAAAAAGAACCGCTGAAACAGCGGTTCTTAATTATTGTTTTTATGAAATGCTGGTCGAATTTCAAAAGAATATTTTATTCTTCTTCCATTGCCTTCATGTTAGGGTCCTGGTGAAGTTCGCAGCCTGTTGCAGCCTGGATTTCTTCCCAAGTGAAGTCTGGATGTAATTCAGTTACCCAAAGTCCATCTTCTCTTACTTCCATAACACCCATTTCAGTGATGATCTTGCTTACGCACTTTTCTGCTGTTAGCGGAAGTGTACATTCCTTTAAGATTTTGTGTGCACCCTTCTGTGTGTGAAGCATTACGATGATTACTTCTGGACAACCAGCACAAAGGTCCATAGCACCGCCCATACCAGCAACTTTCTTGCCTGGTACAATCCAGTTTGCTAAGTCACCGTTTTCTGCTACTTCCATTGCACCTAGAACTGTCGCTCTTACGTGTCCGCCTCTTACTAGACCGAAGGATGTTGCAG
>JAFYLX010000152.1 GCA_017556895.1 Bacillota bacterium
AGAACCGTCAGGTGTAATATAGCCGTAATCCCATTTCTTATGTACAGTTACAGAGGTTTCTTCCTTTAAAGGAGTGTTCGTTATCTCAAATGCGTATCCGGTAACTTCAACTGCCTGCGAGGTTTCTTTCTTTACGATTGGATAAAAAATTAAACCATTTCTTTGTTCTGTACTATATTGGAATTTGTGACTACTTGTCATAGTGTTAATTAAATAATAGTCTCTGTTGTCTTCTCCGTCGTAGTAAAGCTTAATACCACCTGATGTAGAGACATATTTCATAGACTGCTTCGACGAGCTACTCTCGCCTCCAGTGTAAGCGAAGAAGTCCGTAGGATATCCGCTAGATCCACCGTTATAGTAGAATGTTAGTATTTGTCCCAAGCCGTTTGTTAATTTTATCGTGCTGCCGCTTGCGCTAACTTTCCACTGGGCTGCAGGTGTAAACTTTGCCTCGCTTTCTGGTATCCACTTAAACCCTGTATCATTTTGCATATCGTATGAGGATAAGCAACCGTTACCTGTACTAAGCAAGTATGTCTTGCCACTTTCAAAGGTACTTGCTTGTGTCCAAGTCATGCTGGATATGTCGAAGCTATCCGTTTCTGTAACCTTGCTGTAATAACCGTTAACATATGATTCTTCTACCCCGTATTTTATGAGAGTTTTACCGTCTTCATAATACTTTGGCAGATTCGTCCACTGGTGCATCCAGTTATTATCTTCACCTAAGGTTGCTTCTTGTAATCGTCGAACCGTTCCATCTTCGTCTTTTACTGTTAGATATACTGTAACAACATCATTTGAATGGCTCTTGTCATCGTTCCAAACTTTTCTAGCCCAAACATCGGTAACTTCATTTACCCACTTTGGAGCGTTGGTTGCTACAATAAAAGCTTTTTGAGTTTCGTCATCAACTCTAATACCATGTACTGTAAAACCTCCTGAAACATTGTTGTTCCCATCCTTTATGACTTCAACATCATATGCAGCAGTACCAGTCTTATCAAATGTTATCGAAATAATTCCGGATACATGAGTGTATTCTGTCGAATCAGGTGGTTTTGTTTCTTTTATGTAGTATGTATTACCAGCACCCATACCCCACATTTCTGCTACGCCGTCTACAACTGTAAATATGTTAGTTGTTTTTTCGCCGTTATCGTGAGCAGCTTTGCTTGTCCACAATTCTGCCGGTTTTGTACAAGCTTTATCTGTATAAACGGAGAATTGTGCTCCGTTTAAAGTTTCTTTAGTTAGAACATCTTCTTTTTCGATACTGAAGCTAAATCTAGGTGCTAAGTTGAAGTAGATAGCACAGTTTGACATCGAACTTCCTCGTTCTAGGTAATAAAGTGTTAGCACATGTTCGCCGGATTTAATAGTCTTCAGTGTATTAGATAATTCAGTGTTTCTAGTACCGTTAATTGTAACTTCTCCAGTGGAAAAATCTACAGTACCACTTTCCATACTATGAATACCGCCAAGGTCTAATACTAACTTACCATCTACGAATACCCAAACGTCATCATCTCCGGAGAATTCAAAGGTCATGTCGTTTCCATATAGGTCGTGATTGCCGCCTGTTCCAACATCATTTGGAAGATAGAAATCAATATCTACGCTCATCCCAAACAAGAAGTTGGTTGCAACATAGTTGCTGTTACTATCGGTACCGTCGTACATATAATGTTTAACACCATCATATCCTCCGTATTTACCCTCATACTCATATGTTGCTGGTGTTTTGCCGTTAGTATTAACGTATGGTGAGTTTAATGGTAAAAAGTCCGAATACTTACCAGGTCCATCTGTTGTATTCGAAACAGTAGTCTGTTCTAAATAATCGTATACGTAGAATCTTTGATCAGTTTGATTATATGATGCTGCATTTCTTTCAGAGTCATAGTAATAATAGCCATAATGTTCGTCCGAAGGATCTAAACATAATTGGAACAGGTGGTCCGCTATACCTAAATATTCCTTACCGATAACCTCTGTGTCAGGGTTAAATAGTAAATCGCCTATTCGATTGTTATATAGACCAGGGTATACATCTCCAACGTCAGTTGGATAATGTGGTCCAGGATTGTTAACTCCACTTGGGTAAGTAATATCTCTACTTCCTCTATCCCAGTCACGGAAAATGTAGTTTAGTGTTTCCTCACCGTTATATGGAGCCTTTCCGTTGGTTATAAGTTTCCATGTTTCAGAATGACTGTTGCTATTTACTTCTACGGTTGCAGATGAGGATAAAACGTTGAACAGTACGTTATAGTCAAACATCCTAGTCGTTACGAACTCATTGGTGCTAATAGTATTAGCTACATCTGAGTTAAACTGTCCTATATCGTAACTGTTTGCCACCCAATCTGCGTAAAATACCATATTGCTGTTAACAATCACTTCCTCACCAGGTAAATAGTACTTATTGTTAATTACATCGTACCAACCACGAATCTTATAGTTATATTTCGGTGTTGATTGTAATGTATTCGGAAGTACGAATATGCCACCACCGGTAACTGTATATTTTTGATTCAAGGCTTTATCATATGACATTAAATCGCCGATTGTACCATCAAGCCATACAGTATAGTTTACTGCTCTTGCATATTGATACTGATTGTCGCTTCCTGTATTTGATGCTCTCAAATCGTATGTACTTACGGCTGTATTGGTTTCAGGAAGATACATTTTTGTTTGTACATTCTGCAGCTTAGGTTCTTCTTCATTAGACCCTTCAACGCTCCAAAATAGTAATTCAGTTTCTATCGAAGATGTGTAGACGCTACCGTCTTCCTTTATGACTATATCTACATATTCACCGTTACCATCTAGAGCATAGTCTCCTGATTCGTCTGATAAATAAACGATTAAATTGTTACCATTTTTAAATAATTCTTTGCTATACTCTTCTGCATATGCAATTAACTTTTGGCCTTCAATATCTTTGATAAGTTGTTTAACAGGAAGGTGTCCATATCCCATTATTCCGGAGCCTTTAGCCGGATATTTAACTTCGGCTACAACATTTTCAAAGTCACCTTCTACAACTTTTATTTCTTCCCCTATTATTTCAATAACGATTGCAACGGAGTCAGCTTCACCGTTTCCATCTTTATCTAAGAAAGCAACATCACCTAGTGAAGGTGCATAATCTATCGCATTTCTATAAAACTCAAGTTTTTCCCATGCTAGTCTCATAGATTCTGCCCCTGCACTAATTGGCAAGTCAGTAGCCCCGCTATATTCTAGGCAGAAGCTTGCAAACATGGCTGACCAGTCGCCATAAGGGTTGCCATACCACTGTCCATATCTAGTAATCCCACGTCTAACATCGTACTCGTCAACCTCGAAGTTTAAAGTACTTTCTTCGTATCCAACCTGTGAACGAGCAATGGCAACAAGGTTCTCTGCAGCGTTGTCTGAAAGTGTAAGTCCCTCAGTCAACTTTTTCCAATCAGATGCGGTCTCTATGTCAGCATCTGAATCGCTATAACAAGAAGAATCATGTATATGTTCTTCCAATATGCATATTTTAGAGCCGTCTTCTAAAGCCTCGACATCTTCGGAATAAGCACAAGTTTCTCCATGAACATGTTCGTCCATGCCACAAAACGCTTCGCCGGCCATGGTAATACCCGTAAGCTTTAAGCTCCAAAATACACACAAGATAACAAAAATAGAAAGGACAAGCATTACCCTATAAAATCTATTTTCGAACACACTATTTACTTTTGTTTCTAGCAGATAATCTAATTTCATATGCTAAATGCTTCCTCCTTTCTTTAAATATTATTGCTTACTTATAAAGCTATGCCATCCACTCAAAATCTGACAGAGGCCAGAATTTGACTAGAATTTTGCCTATGATTTGGTCTTCTGCTATTCCGCCAATAACAGAGCTTCGGCTATCGATTGAAGTTGCTCTGTGGTCTCCTAGCACAAAGTAGTAATTTTCTGGTACTTGGTAAGGGAATTCTATATCACATTCGCCTAATGATTTTTCTGATACGTATGGTTCCACTAGCTCCTGATTATTAATATAAACCGTTCCTTCCTTATCAATCCATACATAGTCACCAGGAACACCTATAATTCTCTTTATTAGTACCTTGTTTGAATAATAAAAGGCACATAAGTCACCAGATTCTAAATTATCCGTTTTAGCTAATATAACTATTTCGCCGTCCTTTAAGCTCGGTTCCATGCTTGTTCCTGCAATCTGGAGTACCGGCATAAATAAAGTTGCGATTAAAGCTGCAATGGCAGCAACTACAATTAATGCATAAAAAGAACTTTTGAGAAGTTTAAAAAATCTTCGCTTATATCGTTCTCTTCTAAACTCCTTTTGAAGGAGCTCCATTTCTGGCATTTCTAGATTTTGTATTTGTTTATCCATAGTTGCTCCGTTATCTCTTCGGCTTCCTTTCTAGCATTTATCAATATGCGAGCCGCCTCTTCACGTGCATGCGCCTCCATAATAATGCTACGTTCCTTGGCATCATTTATATATGCATCAGTTGTTGTTTTTGCAATTTCAAGTATTTCCTTCAATTGATTGGATGTATCAGCAATAGAACCGAGTGATTTTAACTCCATTTCTTGCTGTTCTATTTTTAAATTAGCTTCAACTAGCATCTCTTCTAGCTCATTAACCCTATTGGTTTGTGTAATTAATAGTTCGAGAAGCTGGTATCGGCTAAGTTTTCTCATTTCCTTTTCTGTCATGGAAATAACTCCTTTTATCTGTTATTTTACATTTGCTATATGACATATTTATTATAAATTCTACAAAATATTACAATTATACGAATATATTTTACACCTCCCCTCGCGGGTTTTGCAACATGTAAAAATAAATATTCATATTATAGTAGGAAAAATTTTAAGTCATTCTATTTCACACAAAAAACGGTGATAGAGTTAATCTTCTATCACCGTTTTTTATGAATCGAATCATGCATCGATTTTACATCATGTTATTTCTTAAATTCTTAGCCATATCGGTCATATCCTGACCCACGTGACTCATTTCATTTTTGACACCTTCCATGCTGTCTAAGGTGTTCTTCATATCGCGTTTTAGCTGCTGTTTTGCATTTGGTTTCATACTGCCATATGCAAGTGCTGCCATTGCCGCGCCAACTGCTGCAACCGTAATCATTGCACCAGAACTCATCTTTTCCATATAAAATCCCTCCCTTTCAAATAATATTATTTGAAAAAGGCCAAGATTTATTCTATGAAACCGCCGCCAATTACTTTTTCATCTACATAAAATACGATTGACTGTCCCGGAGTTGCCGCACGTTGAGGAGTCTCAAAAGTGGCCGTAATAACGTTATCGTCAACTTCAAGAAATGCCTCCATTGGCTGTGCAGAATATCTAACTTTTGCCATTACAATCTTTCCATCATATTCTTTTGCGTCGTTTGCTGCAAATGAATAGTTAGAGCACACAACTTTTGTAGTAAACAAATCCGCATTATCGCCTATTACTATCTGGTTTTTACCTGCATCAATTTTTGTCACAAAGGCAGGCTTGCCAATTGCAATTCCAAGGCCTTTGCGCTGACCAATAGTATAGTTAATGATGCCTTTATGCTGACCTAAAACCTTGCCGTCCTTGTCTACAAACTCACCAGGAACCGCCTTATACCCAAGGTCTTGAATGTACTTAGCATACCCAACTTCATCGTCGATAAAGCAGATTTCTTGGCTATCTTTTTTGTCCGCATTTTGAAGGTTGTTGTCTCTAGCCAACGTACGAATCTCATCCTTGTCTAAAAACTCGCCTAAAGGGAAAATAAGTCGTCTTAAGACATCTTGACCAAGTCTGCACAACATGTAGGATTGGTCTTTTTTAGCATTTGCGGCCTTTCTTACATAGAAATTGCCTGTTCTTCCATCTGCAACGATACGGCAATAATGACCTGTAGCGATAAAATATATGCCTTCTCTGTCTGCACATTCAATAAGCTTCTTAAACTTGATTAGAGGGTTACAAACAACACAAGGATTCGGAGTTCTACCGGAGATATATTCATCGATAAAGTTGCCGATAATCTTCTCTTCAAACTCTTTAGATACATCCTCTGTGATTAACTCGATTCCAAGTTGATCTGCAACTTCCTGTGCTTCTTTCTTGCTGATTTCGTTAGTACCCATTACATCAAAGTAATAGCCGTATACTTCGAAACCCTGTTCTTTTAATAACAAAGCAGCGGTAGTGCTGTCCACTCCGCCGCTTAAACCTAACAATACTTTGTTATTCTTCGATATCTCCATGATCGTGTTCATCCTCTTCTTCATTAGGATCATAACCTTCAAGAGCAGCATATGTCTTGCCAGCCTTCTGAGCATAGTCATAAATTGCATTCTTGATAGCTCTGTCAGCTAAAACTGAACAGTGAACCTTAACTGGTGGAAGACCACCTAATTCGTCGATAATTTCTTTGTTTGTGATTTCTAAAGCTTCTTCGATTGTCTTACCGATAATCATAGAAGTAGCCATGCTGGAAGATGCGATTGCACTGCCACAACCGAAAGTCTTAAACTTAGCGTCTACGATCTTTTCATCTTCAACCTTAATCTGAATCTGCATCATGTCGCCACATACAGGGCTACCGTAAGTACCTGAACCATCTGGATTTTCTAATTCTCCAACGTTCTGTGGATTCATGAAATGTTCCATTACAATATCATTATATAAAGCCATAATTTATTTACCAACCTTTCGTCGCATTTACTGGGGATAGTTCTCTTAATCTTGTTACAATCATAGTTAACTTTTCTACTACATAATCGATGTCTTCTTTAGTAGTAAAGTCACCAACTGTAAATCTAATTGTTCCGTGAATCATTTCAACAGGTACTCCTAATGCGGAAAGTACGTGTGAAGGATTTAGTGATGTTGAAGAACAAGCAGATCCTGTTGATACGCTAATTCCAAACTGATTCAATAAAAGAAGGATGGATTCACCTTCAATATATTTGAATGTAATGTTTAGGTTACCTGGATGTCTTCCATCTAAAGTTCCGTTTACATAAGTATCAGGAATTTCATTTAAGATTCTATCCTTTAGGTAGTCTCTTAATTCGCTGCAATGTCTTACGTGTTCTTCAAAGTTAACTCTTGATAATTCTGCTGCTTTACCAAAGCCAACGATACCTGCTAAGTTTTCTGTACCTGCTCTCTTCTTGCCTTCTTGTCCACCACCGTGAAGGTAATTTGAAAGTCTAACGCCCTTTCTGATATATAATGCACCAGAACCCTTAGGGCCATAGATCTTGTGGGAGGACATAGACATTAAGTCAATACCCATATCTTTAACGTCAATCGCTACGTTACCAAGAGCCTGTACAGCATCTGTGTGGAATAAGATGTTGTGAGCCTTTGCAACAGCTGCAGCCTCTTTGATTGGCTGAACAGTACCGATTTCGTTGTTAACCATCATGATACTGATTAAAATTGTTTCTGGCTTGATTGCTGCAACTAACTCATCAATATTGATTCTACCTGTTTCGTCGATATCTAAATAAGTAACTTCAAAACCACTCTTTTCTAAGAACTCACAAGAGTGAAGCATCGCATGATGTTCAATCTTAGTTGTGATGATGTGGTTACCCTTTTCTCTTAACTTATCAGCTACACCGAACACAGCCCAGTTGTCAGATTCTGTACCACCGGCTGTAAAGAATATTTCAGCAGGTTTAGCGTTAATTAAAGATGCAACCTGTTCTCTAGCTACAGTGATAGCATCCTTAGATTCTAAACCTTTATCATATAAACTTGATGGGTTTCCGAATTTTTCTGTAAAATACGGAAGCATTTCTTTTAAGACTTCTTCTTTAACAGGAGTCGTTGCTGAATAGTCTAAATATACATTTCTCATAGTTAAACTGCTCCTTATAATTTATCCAATATATTATACCAAAAATTTGAGAAATTTAAACACTTGTTTAAAAAAATTGTGCTAATTTATAAATATTTTCTTCTTTTTTGCATATCACACTGTAGGTATTACTAAAATTTTCCATACCTCTAAGACCATTAGACTCCCAATCTACTACGACTTCGGCACAAATAACATCTTCATCCGAATAATTAACTTTAATATCACGTATTTCGTAGTCAACGACTTGCTCTAAATCACACTGGAAATATCGTTCAAGGTTGCCTAGATCTTCCTCCCTAAGAAAATCTGTCGTAATATCACTAATTTTTGCCATAGTATCATTTTTATCTGCAAGGCCGGCATAATAATAACTAAGCGTGTCAGTCCTCTCACAGATGAGATTTTTAATGATCTCTTCATCACTATCTGCGCTAGCAAACAATGTCGCAAACAAGACACTGATTACTAATACTATTAATATATATACCCCTTTTCTCATAACCAAATCCCCCTTTAGGTTATGATAAATTAAAAGAACCGAAAAACTTGTCAGAATTCCGGTTCAAATAGAAGTATTTTAGTTATTTTCTTTATCATCAACAATTTCAATCATATCAAGCTGGGACTTTAAGTTTGCTCTAAAGGCTGCAATGTATTCCTTGTATAACTCTTTCTGTTCAGCCTGCTCTGCTTCTGTTAAGCCTTCAGCCTTTTTCTTCCTTGAAAGCACGTTAATTCTATCGATCATCTCCTGTGTAATCATTAATATCTCCTCTTTATCCTTATTATCTATTAAAAGCGCATTCTAATATTTCATCTAAAAGTTCAGTGTATGGCAGTCCACTAGCCTCCCAAAGCTTTGGATACATACTGATTTCAGTAAATCCAGGTAATGTATTAACTTCGTTAAACACTACCCTATTATCTTCTGTAACGAAGAAATCAACTCTTGATAAGCCACTGCATCCAAGAAGCTTGTAGATTTCTACTGCTGTTTCCTGAATTTCTTTAACTACAGATTCTTCCAAATCAGCAGGAATAATCGTTCTTGAAACTGTACTGTTATATTTAGCCTCATAGTCATACCAGCTTGCTTCAGGGATGATTTCTCCAACACATGAAGCCTTAGGATGTTCATTGCCTAAAACAGAAATTTCAACTTCCTTGCCAAAAATGCCTTCTTCTACTACAATTTTGGAATCTTCACAAAAAGCAATTTCAATTGCATTAAGAAGCTCTGCTTTTTCGTTAACCTTAGTAATTCCAACTGAAGACCCAGCTCTTGCAGGCTTAACGAATAAAGGATATGTATCAAAATATTCATCTATTCTATTTAGACAGTTTTCTTCATCCCCGTGAAAATCACTTGTAATCATAGCCAAATATTTAGCTTGATTGATTCCCCTTGAGTTAACAACAATCTTTGTATAAGCTTTATCCATGCATAATGCTGAAGAGCATGTATCAGGCCCTACAAACTTAACTCCCGCAAGCTCACACAATCCCTGAATTGTTCCGTCTTCGCCATTCTTTCCATGTAAAACTGGCCATAGACAATCAATGTCTTCAGTATGATAATTGTCGCCATCTAGGAAAATAAGCTGGCTCTTGCCCATGTCTACATTTAGAGTAACGGTCTTGTTTGAAGGGTGATTCTCCCATTCGCCAGATTTAATATCATCGTAACAAGCTTCAGTAAGTAGCCAGTGACCAGCCTTTGTAATACCAACTGTCACAACATCATACTTATCTTTATTTAAATTTTTTAATATGGAAAAGGCAGATTTTCTAGATACTTCATGTTCAGATGAAGCGCCTCCAAAAACTACCATTATTCTTTTTTTATCAATCATATTATAATCTCCCAAGTCAAAATCTATATTATTATATCACAAATCCATTTTTATATGGTATACTAATTTTATATGAATAGGAGGATTTATTTATGTTTTATGAAAAAGTAAAAGAATCAGCTGAATATATTAAGAAAAATATGACAAAAGAGCCTAAGATTGCTGTTATCCTTGGAAGTGGTCTTGGTGCCTTAGTTGATATTATGGAAGATAAGGAAATCATCCCATATGCAGACATTCCTAACTTCCCACAGTCAACAGTAGAAGGACATGCAGGCAATCTTGTTATCGGTAACATCGGTGATGTAGAGGTTATCTGCATGCAGGGTAGATTCCACTACTATGAAGGATTCACAATGAAAGAAGTTGCATACCCTGTTTACGTTATGAAGTTATTAGGAGTTGAAAACTTAATCGTAACGAATGCTTGTGGTGGTATCAACAAGACTTTCACTCCTGGTGATTTAATGATTATTGACGATTACATCAATCTTTGGGGTAATAATCCGTTAATCGGACCTAACGATGAACGTTTTGGTGTTAGATTCCCAGATATGTCTGAACCTTATTCAAAAGAACTTATTGCAAAAGCAGAAAGCGTTGCAACAGAACTTGGTATCGACTGTAAGAAAGGTGTTTACGCCCTATTCTCCGGTCCTTGCTTCGAATCAAGAGCTGAAATCAAAGCTTACTCAATTTTAGGTGCTGACGCTGCTGGTATGTCTACTGTTCCTGAAACAATCGTAGCAAATTACCTAGGCATGAAGGTATTTGGTCTATCATGTGTAACTAATATGGCTACAGGAATTGCAACAGTTAAACATAGCCATGAAGATGTTCTTCGCATCGCAAACGAAAGCAGCGAAAAACTATGCAAACTAGTTGCTGGTATGCTAAAAAACTGGAACAAATAATTTTCATCAAAAAATAATTGAGGGATATGCAAAATGCATATCCCTTTCTTGTTTATTTAGCTTATAAAATCTACGATTTATTTTGATGAAAGCTTTTTAAATTACTTGTTTGCCTTTCTCTTTGCAGCGATATCTGCAGTTGCAGTGAATAATACGTCTGTTGAAGAGTTAATAGCAGTTTCACAGGAGTCCTGAATTACACCGATGATGAAACCTACACCTACAACCTGCATTGCTACGTCGTTTGGAATACCAAATAAAGAGCATGCAAGAGGAATTAGTAGTAAGGAACCACCAGCAACACCGGATGCACCACAAGCACTGATTGCAGAAAGTACACAAAGTATAATAGCTGTTGGTAAGTCAACAGAAATACCTAAAGTATTCGCTGCAGCTAGAGCTAGTACGGAAATTGTAATAGCAGCACCACCCATGTTGATTGTAGCACCTAGAGGAATAGAGATAGAATATGTATCTTTATCTAATCCTAATTCATCGCAAAGTCTCATGTTAACAGGAATGTTAGCAGCAGAGGATCTTGTGAAGAATGCAGTGATACCACTTTCCTTTATACACTTAAGCACTAATGGATATGGGTTCTGCTTAGTGTTAACGTAAACGATAATTGGGTTAACGATTAATGCGTCAACAGCCATTACGCCTACTAATAGAGCGATTAGCTTACCGTAGTCTAATAATGCTTCTAGACCGCTTGTTGCAATGGAGTTGAATACAAGACCCATAACGCCAAGAGGAGCAAGCTTGATTACCCATCTAACAACGTTGGAAACAGCTTCTGCAACGTCTCCGATGAAAGTCTTAGTGCTTTCGGATGCGTGTCTTAATGCAATGCCAAGTAAGATAGCCCAAGCTAAAATACCGATGTAGTTAGCTTCTAATAGAGCTTTTACTGGATTTGATACAACATTGAATAGTAAAGTCTTTAATACTTCTGTGATACCTTCTGGTGGAGCAACATCTCCTGCAGCAGCAACTAAGTCTAATTCTAGTGGAAAAACAAAGCTAGCAATTACAGCTAATGAACCAGCTAGGAATGTTCCTAATAAATATAAGCCTAAAATAGACTTCATGTTAGTCTTCTGCCCAGATTTATGCTGACAAATAGCAGACATAACTAAGAATAAAACTAATACTGGTGCTACTGACTTTAGTGCACCAACGAATAAGTCACCAAGAATAGTGATTCCTGATACATATTCAGGAACAGTTAGAGCAAGTACGATACCGATTACTAAACCGATGATAATCTGCTTAACAAGGCTTATTCCATTCCACATCTTTAAAAATGAATTCAAAATAATACCTCCAAATAATAATATGATTAAAGTGTAACTTCACTATCATATATCATTTAGAGGTGAAATTTCAAGGGAAATATTTACTTTTTTTGCTATAAATAATTTTCTATTACATTTTATATCATATCCTAGCAACTCCAGATTCGTAAGCTGCTTTTTTGACCGCTTCTGCAACTGCATCCTTAACTCTTGGGTCAAATGCCGCGGGAATAATGTAGTCTTCAGATAAATCTTCGTCGGATATAAGTTCTGCTAGAGCTTTAGCAGCCGCTATCTTCATATGATCGTTTATGTCGCATGCTCTGGCATCTAATGCTCCTCTAAAAATTCCCGGAAAAGCAAGAACATTATTAATCTGATTAGGGAAATCACTTCTTCCAGTTGAAACTACCTTCGCACCACCTGCTTTTGCTTCATCTGGGAAAATCTCAGGTGTTGGGTTTGCACATGCGAAAATAATTGCATCTTTGTTCATTGTTCCTACCATTTGCTTCGTAACAACTCCGGGTGCAGAAACACCGATAAATACGTCGGCGCCAACCAAAACATCCGCTAAGCCACCTTCTGATTTGTCCAAATTAGTAAGTTTGGACAGCTCTTCCTTTGCCTCATTCATGTTATTACGTCTACCCTCAAAGATTGCCCCATCTCTGTCACAAAGCGTAATATTCTTAACGCCTGCAGAAAGCAATAGTCTTGTAATTGCAATGGCTGCAGCCCCCGCACCGTTGATTACGATCTTTATATCTTCAAGTCTTTTATCTACTACTTTAAGTGCATTGTTAAGACCTGCTAATGTAATTACTGCAGTCCCATGCTGATCATCGTGGAAAATTGGTATATCACAGCGTTCTTTTAGCTTTCTTTCTATTTCAAAACATCTCGGTGCGGCTATGTCCTCTAAATTGATGCCGCCGAAGCTTCCCGAAATATTATAT
>JAFYLX010000153.1 GCA_017556895.1 Bacillota bacterium
GAGAATCTGGAGTTGATAGCGTGCTGAACGATTAGTTCTGGCCATACTTTCCAAGCTTCTCTTGCTGTAGCGTTAGCGTTGTGAGCACCGTCGATCTGAAGCATGTCAGCCCATGCCATGATCTTCTTGGATTCACAAGCGTCTACGAAGGATCTTACGCAGTTAATATCTCTGTAAAGTACGTTGTACTGAGGGTCCTGGTGAGCGCCGTTTACGCCTTCTTCAGCGAATAATACAGCTACGTCTGGACCAGCTACACCAGAGATGTAGGAGTGGTAGTTGATTGGACGACCAACTTCATCTTCGATCATGTCAACCGCTTTTCTCTGAGCTCTTAACTGTTTTCTAGTGATAGGAACACCGCCGATACCCTGTGGAGTACCTTCCATTAGACCGTCGATGTGGGACTGACCCATATGTCTGATAACCATTAAGTGGTCAGCACCGTGCCAAGCACCCATTCTCATTCTTCTGATATCGTCTTCGAATCTACCGGAAGCGATTTCAGTAGTGATTGTCTGCATAGGCTGTGGGTCGATGTCTTCCATGAACTTAGCTGGAGGAAGTGGAACGGACTGCTTTAAAGGCTTGGACATTTCGGAATATTCGAATGGTCCTAAATGCTGATCTTCAGCCTTTTCTCTCCAAACCCAGCCTCTTCTTCTTGGTTCGTATTTGTCAAGGTCTTTAAGAATATTGACAATGTCTAATTTTTCATTTCTCTTTAATTCTGCCATTATTACTTACCTCCCTTGAATGCTTCTACTAGCTTATCCCAACCTTCGCCAGCAGCTAACTTGATAGATGCTTCTCTGATTGTGATATCTTCTAATTTTGATAACTTGTAAACGCAGTGTCCGCAGCCTTTACCCATTAAACCATGGTCGATAGCATGGTTTACGATTGGCATGCAGTCAAGTGAGGATACGCCCATTCTTAATAGAACGGATCTTTCTACAGATGGAGTTGTATTCTTCTTACCTAATTCAAGAAGTGGATCAACTACTAAATCAGTTAATCTCCAGAACTCATTGTAAAGTTCTTCATCAGTAAGGTTAGCGATTTTCTGTCTTCTTACTGCGAAATCGTCTTCTCTTCTCATTCTTTCATTTCTCCTTATTTTTTAAAGATACCCTTCGCGGGAATCCCCGCGAAAGGATAAATGTTTTTTAGTATTCTACACCTAATTCATCTAAAGCAGCCTTTACGAAAGCTTCGTCAGCTCTTGTGTCTGCTGCTAAGAATGCGATATCTTCAGCTGTAAGCTTACCATTAGCTCTGCCTACGGATCTCTTGATTAGGGACTTTCTCTGCTTGTTAAGATCTAAGTCCTTAACCTTGTATAGACCTGGGTTAGCTGGAAGAACGATGTTCTTACCAGGAACGTCATCAACTGGATCGCCGAATACGATTTCGATACCGTTTTCTCTAGCGAAGTCTAGCTGAGGCTGAATGTGCTTACCAGCACCAGTGTATTCTGTTTCAGTTACTACTAAGATTGCATCTTCAGGAAGAGTCTGAGCAAGAGCAAATGCAGCAGCTAATGCTGTGTTACCAGCAGGACCTCTTTCAAGACCTTCTAGGTTAGCAAGCATTTCTGTCATGTACATTACTTCGCCCTGAGTTGTAGTAACGTATCTGTCCATGTATCTTAGTGGTCTAGCAGCAGATCTAGGAACGTCACCTGTGTCTGGGTTTGTAGCGTGAGGTACGCCGAAACCAGTGTGACCAGTTGTACAAGACTTCTTGTTGAACTGTTCGTCAGAAGCCATGTGAAGACCTGTTAAGTCGATGGATGCAGCTACTACTTCTGTGTTTGTAGCTCCAGCCTTGATTAGACCTCTAGCAGTACCAGTTACCATACCGCCACCTGCCTGAGTACAAACTACCATTTCAGGATCCTTACCGAATCTTTCACGGCAGTCCATAGCGATTTCGTAACCTAATGTTTCTACACCAGCGATACCGAATGGTGAGTATAAGGAAGCGTTGAAGTAGCCGGAGTCTTCCATTACGGATAAGTGTTCGTAGAATAATTCAGGTCCTACAGTTAACTGAATAACTTCTGCACCTAAAGCTTCACACTTTCTAGCTTTTTCAACGATTTCAGGCTGACCTACGCCCTTGGAGTCGTAGCATTCCTGAACGATGATACATTTCATTCCCTGCATTGCTGCCTGGGAAGCAACTGCTGCACCGTAGTTACCGGATGTAGCAGCGATAACGCCCTTGTAACCTAATTTCTTAGCGTGAGCAACTGCGCAAGCAGCTCTTCTGTCCTTGAAGGAACCAGATGCGTTAGCAGCTTCGTCCTTAACTAGGATTCTTGCACCGTAGCCTGGCTGAGCGTACTTTCTAGCAAGAGCAGTAATATTTCTTAGTTCAAGAAGAGGAGTGTGACCAACACCTGTTCTTGACTGAATTCTGTCGATTTCTTCGATTGTGTAGCCTGTAGCTTCCATTAATCCTTCGTAGTCGAAAGCAACTGAACCGGATTCGAAATCATTGAAGTCTAGTCCTAGTGAAGCCTTCATGATGTCAGCTGATCTTCCCATTACGGAATTATAGTCTTTAGCTAATTTCATTAGTTTTCACCTCCGAACTGCATAATTTCTCTTAACTGTTTGTCAATTTCAACGATTTCTGGTACGAACTTACCATAGCTGTGAGTGTAGTAAGGGTTTACTTCTAAAAGCTTACCTGTTTCTTCTCTACCAGTAGCTGTGATGATTGTAACTTCGTCACCGATTTCTGCTGTTTCATTCTGAAGAGTACCCTTAACCCACATTTCGAAGTCAACTTTCTTTGTATCTTCAGGAAGTTTAGCTGTTCTTTCAGCTGCAGGTAAAATTACCTTATGGATACGAACCCATTCGCCTTTTTTAGCCATTTTATTATTTCTCCTTTTTTGTGCATAGCGCCCGCAAGAATATCCTGCGGGCGTATTTTTTAAAAATTTGATAAGTTTAAACTAAATTATTTTGCGATCTTCTTAGCTGGGTTGATTCTCTTTCTTACGTCACCCATTAAGCATCTTGGAATTGGAAGGTCGATCATGGAAACTAGACCAGCTTCAGCGTTGATAACCTGAGGGATCATGTTTACGCACATAGCGATTGTACCTAAACCACCTTCAACTTCTGGGCTGTTAACCATGTTAACATTTGGAGTACCCTTGATGATTACATAGTCACCAGTCTGAACGCCAACCTGTTCAGGTTCGATCTGCTGAGGGTGATCCATGTGAACCTTCATGCCGTTGTCTAATACTGCTTCAGCTGTCATAGCAACACCTGCGCAAGAACCAGCAGCTGCGAAGCCGTAAGGAGACTTTCTGTCAACGTCAGTTGTGATTGGGTTCATGTCCTGAGAGAATTCAGAAACTTCTAAACCTAAACCAGCAGCGATCATGCCTACGGATTCAGCGAAACCTACGTGACCGGACATAGTTCCGTTAGCTTTTCTTTCCTTGAATTCTTCTACGGAGATACCGATACCCTGTTCTTCCATTACTACTGGACCGAATGGGGATAGGGAGTTAACTCTTCTGGAAGTGATTTCTTCTACGTCTGTTAAGCAACCAGTCATTACTAGAACTAATAAGTCCATGATGTGACCAGGGTTGATACCAGTACCTAGACAAGTTACGCCGTTTTCCTTAGCGATTCTGTCTAATTCAGCAGCTAATTCAGGTTCCTGAGCTGCAGGGTAAGCCATTTCTTCAGCAGAAGTGATTACGTTGATTCCCTGTTCCATAACGAACTTTAATCTTGGGAATGCATTCTTTGTGAAAGAGTCTGTGCAAAGAAGTACTACGTCAGCAGCACCTGGCTTGATGATGTCTTCAGCAGCAGAGATAAGAACGTCAGGTCTGTCGCCTCTTTCTGTCTTGATGTAGTCGTACATGGAAGTACCAATCTTGGAACCTCTACCAGCAACGCCTACGATTTCAACGCCCTGCTTCTTTAAAAGCATGTCAGCCATACCGCCGCCCATAGCGCCAAGTCCCCAGATAATTACTTTTACATTTTCCATTTTATTTTTCTCCTTTTCGAATAAAATTTTAGTATAAGTTATAACTAATTATATATAAAGCAAAGCTTGTGCCACATTGAGAGTTGAATATTGTATACATTACGCCAACTCTTTTTGTTAGTGACAAACTATAACTTTTGCATTTATACCATCGTTTTTTGTGAGCAAAAACAAATTCTCAACTCACTTATTTGTGAACTCTCTCAAACCGCTCAAAATACGCCAACTCAAAGGGTTCTTGTGCAAACATTTTTGCACTTTTGGCGCAAATAAATTTGCGTTTCGGCAAAATTCTCGCATTTTTTAAGGAGTTTTCTATTCGCCTGTCAGCCTGTGCTTCTTAAGCTTGTGCTGAAGCGTCTGTCTCTTTATATGCAGCGCATCCGCCGCCTTAGAGATATTTCCTCTAGCATCGAACAATGCCTCTCTTATGATTTTAGCCTCAATATCGTCTAGATACTTATCTAACGGAACATCCTTGTCATAGTCGATTGTCGGAGCCTTTCTTCTTCTTATCGGCATCGACAGATTCTTTTCCGTCAAGGCATGCTCGTTATCACTCATCGATACAGCCTGTTCAATAATATTCTCAAGCTCACGCACATTGCCAGGATATGAATGATTCTTTAGCTTCTTTAATGCACCGTCTGAAATCATCCAGATCTCTTTGTCAAACTTCTTGTTGAACTTCTCGAGGAATCTCTCCGCTAAAACTTGTACGTCATCCATACGTTCTCTTAGGGAAGGGATTTCGATATTTACAACGCAAAGTCTATAGAATAGGTCGCTACGAAGCTTGCCTTGAGCTATCAGGTCTTCAGGCGGTTCGTTTACAGTAGCGATAATTCTTACATCCACAGGGATGTCCTTCATCCCGCCGACTCTTCTTATGTAGTCTTCCTGTAAAACTCGAAGCAATTTGCCCTGAAGTTCATAAGGCATAGCACTTATTTCATCAAGAAGCAAGGTACCCCCGTTTGCCTGTTCAAAAAGCCCCTCTCTATCTACGGCTCCCGTAAAACTCCCTTTGGAAGTCCCAAACAGAATACCTTCTAGCAGTGATTCGGGGATCGCTGCACAGTTTTGAGCTAGGAAAGGTTTGTTCTTTCGCTTGCCACAGTAATGAATACTCTGTGCAAACAATTCTTTGCCCGTTCCCGTCTCGCCGTATATGAATACGGAAGCATCATTTTGAGCCGCCTTCTTCGCTCTATTAAGAGCTAGCTGAAAATCATCATTTTGGCCGTGAATATCATCAAAAGTGTATCTCTTAATCGTCTTCTTCGGACTTTCGATGTTTTCAGTGTTGCTTTTTTGAAGTTCCAGCAAGGTATCTGACATTCTTCGGATATCTGTAATGTCCTTGGCAACCTCAAGGGCTGCTACAGTCTCACCACCAACAACAATTGGAATAGTAGAGTTGACTGTCGTAATCTCTTTGCCGTAAAAATTCTTATAGGTCTGCTGCTTCTTAACAGTAGGTTCTGCTTTAAGCAAAGCCTTCAGCATCGTACTGTCATTATTTCTTACCTCAGGGAAGGCTTCGTGAAACTTTTTTTGAAGCACGTCCTCAACGTTTACCTTCTCCATAGCGGCCATCGTGTCGTTGTAAAAACGTCCAACACCCTGCTTGTCTACTATGTAAACGCCTTCATCTATAAGCTTTATAAGTTCTTCAATTATCTTTTCGTAATACTCTTTTTTCATAAGGCCTACTCCATGTTAATATTTTATCAC
>JAFYLX010000154.1 GCA_017556895.1 Bacillota bacterium
AAAATGGAGCGGATGATGAGAATCGAACTCACGCCATCAGCTTGGAAGGCTGAGGTTCTACCATTGAACTACATCCGCATAAAATGGAGCGGAAGACGAGATTCGAACTCGCGACCCTCGCCTTGGCAAGGCGATGCTCTACCCCTGAGCCACTTCCGCATAATGTAAATTCCGTATAAAATTGATGGTCGAGGGAGGTGGATTCGAACCACCGAAAGCTCAGCTAACGGATTTACAGTCCGCCCCCTTTGGCCACTCGGGAATCCCTCGAAAATAAATGGAGCTGGTGGAGGGAATCGAACCCCCAACCTGCTGATTACAAATCAGCTGCTCTACCGTTGAGCCACACCAGCATAAATATTTAAAAAAGTTGGCGACCTGGAACGGGCTCGAACCGTCGACCTCCAGCGTGACAGGCTGGCATTCTAACCAACTGAACTACCAGGCCATCTTTATGGTGGGCGTAATAGGGCTCGAACCTATGACCCCCTGCTTGTAAGGCAGGTGCTCTCCCAGCTGAGCTATACGCCCTCGCATCTGTTTACCACTCGCGCTTCTTTATTATACACGAGTCAGACCAGAATGTCAAGTGTTTTTTCACAACTTTTTTAAATTTTTTCGTTCTCGTTCTTCGTTTCTTAAGTTTCTCTCGCGAACATTACTTATATTAGCACATCTGCTAATCTTTGTCAACAACTTTTTTAACTTTTTTCAAAGTTTTTTAAGTCGTTTTTGCAACCGCTTTGAGCGACAGCTTATTTAGAATAACACATCTGTCATTCTTTGTCAACAACTTTTTTAACTTTTCCCAAAGTTTTTTTCAAAAGCTGTATCGACTTCGCTATCGTTTCTCGCGACAACTCTGTTATAATAACACCTGACACTCTATATGTCAACACCCTTTTTAAAACTTTTCTATTTTTTTGTTAACTAATCTTATCTCTTCGTTCTTTAAGACAGCCTTTCCCTGTGTGAGGTTTGTCACAAAGCCTTGTAATTCCAATGATTGATCAGGATCACATGCCAAGTCTGCTTCTACAACGTCTGTGTATCTCAAATCTAAGATTTGATACAAATCGCCTGCCATATTTTGTAGTTTTGCCAAATATGTATAGTCCAATGCGAATGTTAAGCAGCTTTGTTCCCATACTTCGCATACGCCAGCAGCCTCAAGTCCAAGCTTTGCACTAGAAGTATATGCCCTGGCAAGCCCACCTGTTCCTAGCTTAATTCCACCAAAATATCTAGTCACAACTACACAAGTATTAGTTATACCTGCATTGACCATCATCTTAACCATAGGCGCCCCAGACGTTCCTTGAGGCTCTCCGTCGTCTGATGCCCACTGAATCTGCATCTTGTCACCGACTACCATAGCAGGTACATTATGAGTAGCATCTCTATGTTTCTTTTTTATAGACGCGATAAACTCATCAGCTTCCTCTTTTGAAGAAACAGGTTTTACATAAGTAATAAACTTGGATCTTTCTATTTCCTGATCTGCAATCGCCTCTTTTTCTACAGTATTATATAACTTCATACTTTTTAAACCTCTGATAATCAGAATTCTTGATGGAAACCTCGAAATATGTTCCAGTTTCTTTGTAGTCCATCAACTTTACAACGGCTTCACTACAAATGTATGATGAGATATCCCCTCTGTCGTATGGAATCAAGAATCTAGCATTGACATAGTCGCCAAAGATTTTCTCTTCGATTTTTGAAATTAAATAGTCAATGTTAATACCATGCTTCGCGGAAATCTCTACAGTCTCTACGCCGGGTTCTGGATAAATTTCGTCATGTGGAAGGTCTACCTTGTTATATACCATTATCTTGTCTTTATCACCCGCTCCAATTTCCTTCATTACTTTATTAGTAACTCCTATGTGGAAATCGTGGTTCTCATATGCAGAGTCTACCACATGAAGCAATAAGTCAGCATAAGTCACTTCTTCTAATGTAGCCTTAAACGCCTCAACTAGGGAGTGAGGAAGCTTACTTACAAAGCCTACCGTGTCAATCAAGATAAACTGTCTTCCGTTTTCGAGAGTAACATTTCTCTGCTGAGTATCTAATGTAGCGAAAAGCATATTCTTCTCGAATACCGTCTTTTCTTCTTTATCAGTCATGGAAAGAAGTCTATTCATAAGTGCAGACTTGCCTGAGTTTGTATAGCCTACAAGAGCTACTACAGGAATCTCACTCTTTTCTCTCTTAGCACGCTGGACGTTTCTAGTATTCTGAAGCTGGACAAGTTCTTCGCGAATGTCGTACATTCTACGTTCGATATGTCTTCTGTCAGTTTCTAGTTTCTTTTCACCCGGTCCTCTCGTACCGATACCTCCACCAAGACGTGACAAAGACTTCCCGAAACCAGTAAGTCTTGGAATTCTATATTGTAACTGCGCAAGTTCAACTTGCAGCTTACCTTCTTTTGAAGTTGCTCTAGAAGCAAATATATCCAAAATCAAAATAGTTCTGTCAATAACTCTTACGTCAAGCGCATCTTCAAGGTTACGAAGCTGCATACCTGTAAGTTCGTCATTGAACACAACCATATCTGCACCCATGTTGCGAACCATCTCCGCAAGTTCCTCCACCTTGCCTTTGCCTATAAAGGTTGCAGTATTAGGACGCTCAAGTTTCTGAGTCAGATGACCAAGGACTTCCGCGCCTGCCGCCTCTGCAAGACCTTCTAGTTCCTTCATGGAATAGGATATATCTTCATTTCTCTGTAGGCCTACTAAAATGGCCTTATAATCGTCTTCTCTAATTATTTCGTTGTTCTCATTAAATCTTAACATATCATTATTCTACCATAAATTTTATTCAATTGCATCTAAAATACTATCTTCCGGTACCATAACATAATTGTCCGGCACTTTTCCCACAATTATTGCCTCTGCCAAAAGGATTTTTCTGCCTGTAGTGGTTATTTTATCCGTAAAAGGTGCCACTATGCGTATTTCGCTAGATAAATTGCAAAAAACATAATATCTAGTTTGATTGATTCCTTCCGTTTCAAACTCCGTACCGTACTCGAATTTGGTCAAACTTACAGGGTGTATTTTGATCTTTGTCATTATTGGTAATTGCGACAATATGCGATTACCTGTTAAAACGCCTAAATTCACTTCTATTTCTTCGATATCATCAAGAGAGTAGTTTTCCCTTACATTACTAGAAAAATTAAGCAAAAGCTTATTTATGAGTCTTGAATTAGGTTCTATATATTGAATATCTCCTTCTTCATTTCTTTCTACATATAAAAGTGGTCCCTCAAGTTCTTCATCATAGAAACAATTCTTTAAACTGTCATTTATTTTCGTGGAAACATGCTTTATCGCAACGGCCTCCGCAGTTTGGGCTATACTGGTTTCAAATGCGTCCTTAAATACAAGGAAACTTCCTATTAGTATCAGCCCTGTGCCAATAAGTATAATTGCAATTCTTTTCATAAAAAACCCCCTAACATCTTATGAACGTGCTAGGGGTTTTGTTAATACTTTTATAATTGTAGTTCTTCGACTTTTTGTCTTAGATACGGATTAGTAATCTTGATTCTTGTGCCTTTCATTCCTAAAGACTGGGATGATAATACACCTGCACTTTCAAGCTTTCTTACGGCGTTTACAATAACAGAATTGGTAATTGAGTACTTTCCTGCCACCTTGCTAACAACAAGAAGCCCTTCATTGCCCTTGATTTCTGCAAAGATCTTATCTACAGCTTCCTTTTCTGAGAAAGAAAGCTTGTCTATCGCTTTGTCAACAGCTCCAATGAGTCTCTTTTTTTCTTCAGCCGCAAGATTGATATTTCGCTTAATTTCAATACCAACAACAGTGGCTCCATATTCGCATAATGCAATATCTACCTCGTCAAAGGATTCGTCATATCTGGCAACTATGAGTGTACCCATTCGTTCGCCGCCACAAAAGCTAGGTATGATACAGTGATATTTGTTGGTCATGCCGTAGTCTTCACCTAGGATTTCATGACAAGCCTCTCCATAAAGGTTTTCTATAGTTTCCTTAATGCCGATAAACTTCTGTGCATGGAAAGCTGTGAGTTTTTCGCTGCCACCTTCGTCTGAAACAGTAGATGCATCTTCTAGATTTGCGTATCCGGAACCTAGTACCGCACCCTCCGCATTAGTTATAAGTACATTTGCTCCGATTATTTCACAAAGTATTCTGCTCAAATCGTTATATGAAAGGCTACCTGTTGTACTTTCGCTTAGTACCCAGTTAAGCTTTCTGATTTTCTTTAGTATATTTTCTCCCATGGCTAAACTCCCGCCTAGTTATCATAAAAGATTATAGGATAAATCTATCAAGATCTTCTTTGTGGATTGTTTCCTGGAATCTTTCCTTTACATATTCATCATCGATTACAATCTTTTCGTCATCCATCTCAGGAATATCGAAAGAAATGTCCTCTAATAACTTTTCTAAAATTGTATGAAGTCTTCTAGCGCCTATATTTTCTGTCTGTTCGTTCATCAAGTATGAAATAGTCGCAATTTCATCAATCGCGCCTTCTGTAAATTCAACTTCCACACCTTCTGTTTCTAACAAAGCCTTGTGCTGCTTAATCAAAGCGTTCTTAGGTACTGTAAGGATATTAACGAAATCCTCTTTAGTAAGACTTTCTAATTCTACTCTAATAGGGAATCTACCCTGAAGTTCAGGAATTAGGTCAGTAGGTTTTGCAATGTGGAAAGCACCTGCACCAATGAATAGAATATGGTCAGTCTTTACAGGGCCGTATTTTGTATTAATAACGCTACCTTCTACGATTGGAAGTATGTCTCTCTGAACACCCTCTCTAGAAACATCAGCTCCGGATGTCATTCTGGATCCTGAGGCAATCTTATCGATTTCGTCGATGAAGATAATGCCGTTCTGTTCCGCATTTTCGATAGCTTCATCTGTTACAACATCCATATCGATTAGTTTCTGAGCTTCCTGTTCTCTTAGAATCTTACGAGCGTCTTTAACCTTACAGTTCTTCTTCTTAGTCTTTTCAGGCATCATATTGCCAAAGATATTACCGATAGCAATGGACATGCCTTCGTTAGACATATCAAGCTGGTTGCCTTTAGGTGCATCAATTACTTCGATTTCAATAAGCTGTTCTTCAAGCAAGCCCTGTCTAAGCTGAATTCTTACCTGTTCTCTTGCCATTTCTACGTCAAGATCTTCCTGTGTAGGACCAGCTTCTCTTTCTTTTGCAGCCTGACTTTCTAAATACTGCTGCTTCTGGCTCTGGAATCCACCGCTGTTCATGATAAAGTCAAAAGGACTCTTCTGGGCAGCCGGTTTCTTCTTTTTACCCGGAATAATAGCTTCAACAATCTTTTCTTCTACAATTTTGTCTGCAATATAATATTTTTCTTCAAGTTTTGCCTGCTTAGTCACTCTCATGGACGCCTCAACAAGGTCTCTAACCATAGAATCAACGTCACGGCCAACATAACCTACTTCTGTAAACTTAGTAGCTTCCACTTTTACAAATGGCGCGTCCATTAACTTTGCAAGTCTTCTTGCGATTTCCGTCTTACCACAACCTGTAGGTCCCATCATAAGAATATTTTTAGGTGTGATTTCTTCTCTCATATTCTCATCGAGAAGGCTTCTTCTGTATCTGTTTCTAAGAGCGATTGCTACAGACTTCTTTGCATCGTTTTGTCCAATAATATACTTATCTAACTCCGCTACGATCTCCTTCGGAGTCATGCTGTAAATCTTATTTGCCATATTTATCCCCCTCTTACAGCTTTTCAATTGAAATATGGTCATTTGTGTAAACACAAATAGACGCTGCAATTTCAAGTGACTTTCTTACAACTTCTTCAGCGCTTAAATCCGTGTTGTTGTATAGTGCGTTTGCTGCCGCATAAGCAAAGTTACCGCCGGAACCGATGGCAACGAAATCCTGGTCAGGTTCGATAACTTCCCCTGTACCTGATATAACCAGCATGTTTTCTCTGTCAGCAACAATCATAAGAGCCTCTAAGTTTCTCATACCCTTATCAGAACGCCACATCTGCGCAAGGTCTACCGCTGCTCTCTTTAGGTTTCCAGAATGAGCTTCAAGCTTGCTCTCAAACTTTTCAGTTAGAGAGAATGCATCCGCAACTGAACCTGCGAATCCAGACACTACAGTGTTCTTATAGATTTTTCTTACCTTTTTGGCCCCATTTTTCATGATTGCAGTTTCGCCCATTGTAACCTGTCCATCACCACCGATACACACATCATCTGGACCTCTTCTCACTGCACAAATTGTGGTTGCATGAAATTGTACCATTACTAAATACCTCCTAATCTACTACTCTTTATACCCACATTTATCATTTGAACATACAAACTTGGTGTTTCTTACATTGCGCTCAAGCAATAACTCTCCGCATTCAGGACACTTTTTGTCTGTAGGTTTATACCAAAAAGCCTTATTGCAAGTTGGATAATTGCTACATCCGTAGAAAATCTTTCCTGATCTACCACGTTTAGCAACGATATCGCCACCACAATCAGGGCAAGCTACGCCAGTCTTCTTCACAATTGGCTTTGTATTTTTACAATCAGGATAACCGCTACACGCAAGGAACTCACCAAATCTTCCTGATTTGATTGCCATAGGCTTGCCACATATTTCGCAAAGCTCATCAGTAAGCTGATCCTCTACTTCTACCTTTTCAATTGCCTTATCTGCAATCTCAAGTTCAACTTTTAATGTAGCGTAGAAATCTCTAACAATTTCCTTCCAATCTAATGACTTAATTTCTACAT